>JALHTP010000048.1 GCA_022865725.1 Methyloceanibacter sp.
ACCCGTATGACGGGCAATGAACCAAAATGGTGAGAGCGGTCAAGTTACGCTCTGCATGGAGCCTTGCTAGATGACTGCCATGAGACCTGAAACACCTGCCCCGAACGAGGTCCCGGCGCGCCTGCGCCGGGTCCTGAAAGAGATCGCTATCGCCGCCGAGGCTGCCAGTCGCGAGCCCGCCGGCGTGAGGCTCGTTGCCGTGACCAAGACCGTGCCGGCCTCGGTCATCGAGGAGGCGATAAGCGCCGGCCAACGCTGCTTCGGCGAGAACCGGGTGCAGGAGGCGCAAGCCAAATGGCCCGCGTTGAAGGAGCGCCATCCCGGCATCGAGCTGCATCTGATCGGACCGCTCCAATCGAACAAGGTGCGCGAGGCGGTCGCTCTGTTCGACGTGATCGAGACGCTCGACCGTCCGAAGCTTGCACGCGCTCTCGCCGAGGAGTTGGAGCGCGCGGGAAAAAGCCCGCGTCTTTTCGTGCAGGTGAACACCGGCGAAGAGCCGCAGAAGGTCGGCGTTTCCCCCGCCGAGACGGTGCCCTTCGTCGCGCTCTGCCGCGAAACGTTCGGCCTTTCCATTGATGGTCTGATGTGCATCCCACCATTTGAAGAGGAGCCCGCGATGCATTTCGCGCTTCTCGCCAAGCTCGCCGCGACGGTCGGGGTCAAGGAGCTGAGCATGGGCATGAGCGGCGACTTCGCGCGCGCGGTCGCCTTCGGCGCGACCTATGTGCGCGTCGGCACCGCCATCTTCGGCGCCCGCGCGACTACCGAAGAATGACGATCTGCGTTCCGCGCTTCACCTGCGCCAGCAGCATCTGCATGTCATGATGACTAAGCGCGATACAGCCGTCGGTCGGCGTGAAGCCTGGGCGTGCCAGATGCACGAAGATGGCGCTACCGCGGCCCCTCACCCGCGGAAGGTCGTTATAGCCGAGCACCAGCACGAGATCGTAGAGGTGGTCGGCGCGCTTCAGGCCCTCCGCGCTCCGCCGCGACGGCAATTTGACCAGCTTGTTGTAGCTGCGGCTCGTGGGATCGTCGCACCAGCCGTCATGGTCGCGGATCGCATGGACCGGCAACCGCGTGCGTGGGCGGGCCATCCGGTCGGCCCGGTAGAGCACCTGGCGGACGGGAAAGCGGCCGAGCGGCGTCCCGCCGTCGCCTTCGCGCTTGAGCGCCCGGATGCCGGTGCGGCCGAGCGCCGCGGACCTCACGCCATGACCAAGCGCCACAAGTGCCTTGGATGGGTCCCCCGGCGCGCGCCGGACGAAGATCGGTCGGGATCGCTTAACCCTCATGGGCGATCAGCCTTTTCTCTCGCCAGCAAGCTTCGCGACATGCTTGTCCAAGAGCTTGGCCCCGCATACAACTCGCTGGAGCGCGGAAACAAGCCAGGGGCCACGAATGAGCAATGCCCGCAAGATCCTCATCATCGACGATGACGACGAGCTTCGCGAGTCTTTGAGCGAGCAGCTTAGCCTGCATGAGGAGTTCGACACGCTGCTTGCGGCGACGGCGTCCGAGGGCCTGAAACAGGCGCGTAGCGGCCATGTCGACCTCGTGCTTCTCGATGTCGGGCTCCCAGATCTCGACGGCCGCGAGGCCTGCAAGCTGTTGCGCCGCGGCGGCTTCAAAGGTCCCATCGTCATGCTGACGGGGCAGGCCTCGGATTCCGACACGATCCTGGGATTGGAGTCGGGCGCCAACGATTATGTGACGAAGCCGTTCCGCCTGGGCGTGCTTCTCGCCCGCATCCGCGCGCAGCTCCGGCAGCACGAGCAGAGCGAGGACGCCGTCTTCACCATCGGCCCTTACACCTTCAGGCCCGCCTCGAAGCTGCTGGTCGACGGCAACGGGTCCAAGGTCAGACTGACCGAGAAAGAGACCTCGATCCTGAAATATCTCTATCGCGCGGGCGAACGGGTCGTGACCCGCGACGTGCTGCTGCACGAGGTGTGGGGCTATAACGCGGGCGTCACCACCCATACGCTCGAGACGCATATCTATCGTTTACGTCAGAAGATCGAGAAGGACCCGTCCCAGGCCGAGCTGCTGATCACCGAGACCGGCGGCTATAAGCTCGTCCCGTAGTCAATCGTCGTGGGTTGTCATGCCCGCGTAGGCGGGCATCCAGTAACCACCACGCTTCATAATCGCCAATGTCAGTGGTTACTGGATTGCCCGGTCAAACCGGGCGATGACAAGGGTTTGGTTGGCGTCTCGCGTTATTATTCAATCTCGAAATCGGCGATGACCGGCACATGGTCGGAGGTGCGCGGCCAGTCGCGAGTCTCGTCGAGAACCTTCATGGCGACCGCGGCACCATCGAGCGCCGGCGTCGTCCAGATATGGTCGAGCCGCCGCCCGCGATTCGAGGCGCGCCAGTCGCGGTTGCGATAGCTCCACCAGGTGAAGAGCTTCTCTTCGGCGGGCACATGCCGCCGCATCACGTCCACCCAATCATGCGATTCCATCACGCGCGTGAGCCGCTCGGTTTCGGGCGGCGTATGGCTCACCACTTTGAGCAGCTGCTTGTGCGACCAGACGTCGGAGGGAAGCGGCGCGACGTTCAGGTCGCCGACCAGGATCATGCGGTTCTTGGCCTTTCCGCGCATGCTTGCGAACCAGGCCTCCATGGCCTCGAGGAAATCGAGCTTGTGGCGGAATTTCGGGTTGACCTCGGGATCGGGAACATCGCCGCCGGCCGGCACATAGATGTTGTGCAGGACCGGCGGCTTGGCTTGGCCGCTCACGCCGTCAAGCGCGACGGAGAGATGCCGCGCATGCCCGCGTCCGCAAATGTCGCGGCGCTCTTCGAGCGTGAAGGGCAGGCGCGAGAGCGTGGCGACGCCGTGATAGCCCTTCTGGCCGGCGACCGCGATATGCGGAAAGCCGAGCGTGCGGAGCTCGAGCTCAGGAAACTTATCGTCGACGCATTTGATCTCTTGCAGGCAGAGCACGTCAGGCCGGTGTGCCTTGACGAAGCGGCTCACGAGATCGAGCCGGAGCCTGACGGAGTTGATGTTCCAGGTGGCGAGGCGGAAGCGCATGGGCGGGCAAGGATTGGGGCGCGGGATGGGAAAAGCAAGCCGGGCCTTAAGGCTTCCACCGGATGCACAGTCGCCCAGTCCAACAGGGGGCCAGACAAAGAAGAAGCCCCAGAGACGGGGGGACTCGGGGCTTCTTCGGGTTCCTTATGGGGGGAACCTGTGATGGGGAGGGAAGCCCATCACAGTAGCGGCATACCACTTCTACATGCCGACCGAGATGTCTTTTTGCCGCATCAATAAATTCTGCTCCGGCCAAGGGAGCCGGAGCTTCTGCAATTGGTGATGAGCAGTACATAAAAGAAAGGCGCCCAACCGCTGCGCGTGGTTGGGCGCCAGAAGCGCGTTTTTTCGCGCGCGTGCCGGGAGGGAAGCCGGCACGAGCGAACCACATCTTCGGCTAGACGGGGGGCACTACCGATGAAAGCGATGTGGTCCGCTTCTAGGCCCAAGAGATATGTAGGTTTCAAACCGATTTCAACCGCCGCCCCTTGAAAAATTTAACGCGGCGTAAATAGAAACCCCGGCCCTTGAGACAAGTGATTGATTCGCCGTTGCTTTCCTTCGATTTCCGGGGCCCTGAAAGGGTCGACGGGGCCGGCTTTTGCCGTCCGGAAACACGCCCTTTTTGGCCCTAGCGGAAGGGCTGGAAGCTGTCCTTCGCGGTGAAGAAGTCGGCCGCGACCTTTCGCCCCGAGACGATGTCGGTGACGGTCACCCGCGTCGTCAATCCTTGCGCGTCGGTGATCGCCCACTGCTTCAGCTGAAGCTCCGATCCGCTGTCGAACACGAGCCTGATGGTGCCCGCGGCGTCGCCCGACTTGTCTTCGAGCGATATGGCCAGCATCCCCTCCTGGCTCTCGACCCCGACAATGCGGGAATCGCGGGCAAGATCGACCGCGTCGGTCAGGAGGAGCCGGAAGGGGGTCGATTGGATGGGATATTTCTCGACCGTCCGCAGGTCGGAATCCTCGATGGCGAGGGAAGACCCGTCGGCCACGATGCGGAGCGCGCTCGGTGGCGCATAGTCGAATCTGATCTTTCCTGGCCTTTGCACGTAGAAGCGCCCGGTGGTGCGCTTATTGGCGGCGTCGACCTGCTCGAAGCCGCCTTGGAGATTGGTAATGCTGTTGAAATAGGCGTTGATGCGCTCGACGGCTTTGGTCTGCTCGGGGCCGATCAGAGGCGTCGCCGCCTGTGCCGCCTCGACCGCGGCTTCCCAGCCAGCGCCCTCGTCCACGGCGGTCGGGGTGATCTCGTCCGGTGGGGGCGGCGCCCCGGTTGCCCCGGTCTCATCGCCAAGCGCCGGCCTAAGCTGGTCCTCGGGCTCCGTCAGGCCTTGACGCGTAGGGGCGGGGCCCACGGCTGAGGGGCTCTTCACCACCGTGGTCGCGCTGTCCTCGGCGAAGGCGGGGCCGACGCACAAGCAAAAGCCAAGTGGCAGCGCGAAGAGAAGCCCGGCTGCTCTGCGACTATTCATGAACTCCCCTTCCGTCGACCGGCGCGGCTTAAGACCCAGGACGCAATCGATAGATGATTCAGGCAAATCTGGTCAACTTCTTGGCGGTTTTTGCTTTTGGCGCTTAATAGGGCCTCTCGGCCTCGTCCCCGCCCACTAGAATCTCGCGCTTTCCGGCATGATTGGCGGCGCCGATCAGGCCTTCGTTCTCCATGCGCTCGACCAGCGATGCGGCACGATTATAGCCGATGCCGAGCCGGCGCTGCACATAGCTGGTTGAGGCCTTGCGGTCGCGGAGCACGAGCGCCACGGCCTGGTCGTAGAGTTCGTTGCCCGATTCGCCGAACTCCTCGCCAGCTTCTCCGGCCTCGCCCGCATCGTCCTCTTCTTCGGTGATCGCCTCGAGATAAGCAGGCACGCCCTGCTTCTTCAGATGACGCACCACCTTCTCGACCTCCTCGTCGGCGACGAACGGCCCATGCACGCGCATGATCCGGCCGCCGCCCGCCATATACAGCATGTCGCCTTGACCGAGCAGCTGCTCGGCGCCCTGCTCGCCGAGAATGGTGCGGCTATCGATCTTGGAGGTGACCTGGAAGCTGACTCGCGTCGGGAAATTCGCCTTGATCGTGCCGGTGATGACGTCGACGCTCGGGCGCTGCGTGGCGGTGATGATATGGATGCCGGCGGCGCGCGCCATCTGCGCTAGCCTCTGCACCGCGGACTCGATGTCCTTGCCGGCGACCATCATCAGGTCGGCCATCTCGTCCACGATCACCACGATAAACGGCATGGTGTCGTAATCCATCTCCTCCTGCTCGTAGACGGCGCGGCCGGTGGCGCGGTCGAATCCCGTCTGCACGGTCCGCGTCAGAACCTCGCCCTTGGCCTCGGCCTGGAGGATGCGGGAATTGTAACCCTTGATGTCGCGCACGCCTAATTTCGACATGCGCTTGTAGCGCTCCTCCATCTCGCGCACCGTCCATTTCAGCGCGACCACCGCCTTCTTGGGGTCGGTGACCACCGGCGCCAGCAGATGCGGGATGCCGTCATAGACGGACAGCTCGAGCATCTTCGGGTCGATCATGATGAATTTGCATTGGTCGGGAGATAGCCGGTAGAGCAGCGACAGGATCATGGTGTTGATGCCGACCGACTTGCCCGATCCGGTAGTGCCGGCGATGAGCAGATGCGGCATGCGGGAGAGATCGACGATGATCGGCTCGCCGCCGATATTCTTGCCGAGAGCCAGCGCGAGCTTCAGGTCCGCCTCCTGGAAGTCGGGCGACTCGATCATCTCGCGTAGCATCACGATTTCGCGCCGGTCGTTGGGAAGTTCGATGCCGATGGCGTTGCGGCCGGGCACGACGGCCACGCGAGTGGAGACCGCGCTCATCGACCGGGCGATGTCGTCGGCAAGGCCGATCACGCGCGAGGATTTGGTCCCCGGCGCGGGCTCGAGCTCGTAGAGGGTGACCACGGGGCCGGGGCGGACATTGGTGATCTCGCCCTTGACGCCGAAATCCTGCAGCACGCCTTCCAGCTCGCGCGCATTTTCCTGGAGCACCTCGTCGCTGACGCTGCGCGCCTTGCTCGAGCGGGGCGCCTGCTGCAACAGCTTGGTCGAGGGCACCTCATACGGCTCATCGTTGTGCGACGCGCGCGAAGGGCCGGTGTGCTTTTTCTTCTTCTCCGGGTTGAGCCGGGTGATGCGGTAGCTGGGCGAGGTAACGTCCTCCTCGTCTTCCTCGTCATCGAACGCCTCGCCGATCGGCGCGGGGCCGAAAGAAGGCTCGATGCGGCCCTCGGCGTCGGGCTCGCGCTCCGCCTCCTGCCGGGCCTCCTCTTCGCTCTCGTCGAACTCGTCGGTCTCGTCGTCGCGCGCCTCATACCGCCGGCCGAAAATCCGCCGCAGCTTGGCGCCCGTGTGCAGGACGAAATGCATGACGGCGCCGAGCCAGGCATTGGCCCATTCGCCCGCGGCGCCGCTGCGTGGCGCCCAGAGGGCAATCAGCCGCGAGGTGCTGGTGCCGCAGGCGAACAGCAGCAGCATGGTGCCGAATACGAAGAAGGCGAGGCCGGCGACGAAGGACACCGCGGCCTCGGGCAGGAACGGCCCGATGACGTGAGCGCCGGCCATGAAGAAATCGCCGAAAATGCCGCCAAGGCCGTTCGGCAAGGGCCAGCTTTTCGGCTGGGGCAGCGCCGACAGCGCCGCGGCCAGCAGAATGACGGCGGTGGGCCAGGCCAACAGCCTTAGCCGCCTGCGGTTCGGGGTCGTGCGTAGGGCGAGGTGCCAGCCCCAGGCCGCCAGCGGCAGGAACAGGATGATCGAGGCGAAGCCCAAGGACTGGATGGCGAGGTCCGCCACCACGGCACCCCAGCCGCCCAGCACGTTGCGGGGCACGGCGCGCGTGGCATTGTTGAGGCTCGGGTCGTGCACCGACCAGGTGGCCAGGCTCGCCCAGGCGCCGCAGGCGACGGTGACGATTAACAAACCGTAACTGCCGAGCATGAGCCGGCGTAAGCCGGACTCGACCGCTCCCGGCAGAAGTCTCCGCCGGCTCTTCGCTCTTCCCCTGGTGGCCATCCCTCAACCCAATGTGGCGACGATCCGCCTCAATGCCTCGCTTGTAGTGTCGGCGTCGTGCACGAGCGCGACCCTGATGTATCCCGTGCCCGGATTGACGCCATCGGGTTCGGCTTGTGCGAGATAAGCTCCCGGCAGCACTCTGACACCACACCCTTTCCAAAGGGTTTTCGCGGCCTGCTCCCCTCCCCCGAAAGCCGCCATGTCGAGCCAAAGAAAGAAGCTCCCTTGCGGGCGCCGGTAGCCGTAGCGGCGGCCAAGCAGGGCGTCGGCGATGGCGAAATTCTTAACGTAGAGCGCGCGTCCCCTCTCCACATGGTCCTCGTCGGCCCAGGCCTTGGCCGAGACGTGCTGCACGGGAAGCGGCACTTGCGGGCAGGCGACGTTGCGGAAGCGGCCGAAGGACGCGATGAACTCCGGATCGCCGGCTATGAAGCCCGACCTTAAGCCCGGGAGCCCTGAGCGTTTCGACAGCGACTGGAACGAGACGACATTGGCGAGGCTTGCGGTCTCGCCATAGGCCGTCTCCAGAGCGCCTCGAGGGGGGCTCTCGCTATAGATCTCGGAATAGCATTCGTCGGCGAAGAGGAGAAAGTCGAAGCGCCGCGCCAGCGCGATGGCGCGGGCAAGATAGGCGCGGCCGGCCACGGCGCCTTGCGGATTGGACGGCGTGCAAAGATAGAAGGCGATTGTGCGGGCAAGCAGCGCCTCGTCGATGGCCTCGAGCTCGGGCAGGAAGCCCGAATCAGCGCCTGACGGCAGGAAGGCAGGCGTGGCGCCCGAGGCGGCCGCGGCTGCGGCATAGGCCTGATAGAAGGGATTGGGGATCAGCACCGCCGGCCGCTCCGTCTTCGGCTTGCGCGCCAGCGCCGGAAAGATCGCCGAGAACAATCCTTCGCGCGAGCCGTTCAGCGGCAGCACATGCGCGTCGGCATCGATCCGTCCCTTGAGGATCGGGTAGCGCCGTCCCATCCAGTCCACGATCGCCTGGCGGAGAGCGTGAATGCCCTTGATCGGCGGGTAGCGGCCGAACTCGCTCAAATGCTCTTGCAACGTTGGGCCGAGGAAGGGCGGGATGAGGGCTTTCGGCTCGCCGAGCGAAAGATCGATGGGGGGCGCGCCCGGAGTGAGCCCTTCGAGCAGGAGGGTGAGACGCGCAAAAGGCGAGCGGACCAAGTCGTCAAGGCGGTAGAGCGCGGCGTCAGGGAGCATGCGGCCGGTGTTAATTGATGGCGGCGCTTGCGGCAATGGCCGCGAGCAACCTCCCGCAAAATGAATAAGCCCCGGCGAGTGGCCGGGGCTTTAGGCGAGAGCAAAAGTCTAGGGAGGAGATGACTTAGCTCTGTTCTTCGACGTTATTTTCCCTCGTTCGATTGCGCGCGACACATGGCTACGGCACCACCTCGCCGTGCAGGTTGATGTCCAGGCCCTCGACCTCGACGGCCTGGCTGACCCTCACGCCGGTGATGATGTTGACCACGATGAGGATGACCAAAGTCGCCAACCCGGACCAGAGCAGGGTCACGGCCACGCCTTCGGCCTGGGTCCAGATCTGTCCGACATTGCCTTCGAGAGCGCCTTTGGCGCCGCCGATCGCTTCCACCGCGAACACGCCG
>JALHTP010000452.1 GCA_022865725.1 Methyloceanibacter sp.
GCCATGCTGTCGGCGGGATTGCTTCAAGTGGCGGTGTTTCTCGCCGCCGCCGCGATTGCCGCGCCGCTCGGCCGTTTCCTCAGAATGGGCGCCGTGCTCGGCTATCTCGCCGCCGGCGTCGTCATCGGGCCTTACGTGCTTGGTCCGCTCTACGCGCTGAACGACGTGGGCGAAGTCCTGCATTTCGGCGAGTTCGGCGTGGTCATGATGCTCTTCGTGATCGGGCTCGAGCTCCGTCCCGTGCGGCTCTGGGCCATGCGCTCGGCGATCTTCGGGCTCGGCACGGCCCAGCTCGTCGCCTCGGCGCTGCTGTTAGCCGCGATCGGCGTCGCGCTCGGGCTGGCCCCGACACAGGCCCTGTTCATCGGCCTTGCGTTGTCGCTCTCCTCGACCGCCTTCGCGCTCCAGGTGCTGGAGGAGAAGGGCGAGCTCACCACGCGCCATGGCCGGCTCGCCTTCTCGGTGCTGCTGTTCCAGGACCTCGCGGCGATCCCGCTCATCGCGCTCGTGCCGCTCTTCGCGCTTGGCGGGGCAGTGCATACGATGGACGTCAAAAGCGCCGTCTTTGCCATCCTTACGATCCTCGGCGTGATCGTGGTTGGGCGCTTTCTGTTGAGCCGGCTGTATCGGTTCGTGGCCGCCACCGGCGTGCGCGAGGCGATGACGGCGACCGCGCTACTGACCGTGGTGGGCGTGGCGCTCGTCATGGAGGCGGCAGGCCTGTCGGCCGCGCTTGGCGCGTTCATCGCCGGCGCGCTGCTCGCCGATTCCGAATATCGCCATCAGATCGAGGCGGACATCGCCCCTTTCGAGGGACTCCTGCTTGCCGTGTTCTTCATCGCCGTCGGCATGTCGATCGATCTCGGCGTGCTCATCGCCGAGCCCGCCACGCTGTTCGCCGTCGTCTTGGTCCTCGTCATGCTCAAGGCCGCGATCCTGTATCTGCTCGGCCGCTGGTGGGGCCTCGACGGGAACGCCGCGCGACGCCTCGGCCTCGTGCTCAGTCAAGGCGGCGAGTTCGCCTTCGTGCTGTTCGGGGCTGGCGCGCTCGAGGGCGTGATCGACCGGCCCATGGCCGCTCTCCTGACGCTCGCCGTGACCTTCTCCATGGCGGCGACGCCGCTGCTGCTCCTCATCGACGACGCGATCAATCGTGCCCGGAAGCCCGCACCGCCCGAATACGAGATACCACCGCGCGGCGATCAGCACGTCATCGTCGCCGGCTTCGGGCGTTTCGGCCAGATCGTGGCGCGCGTGCTACGCGCCCGTCAGATTCCGTTCACGGCGCTCGACTCAAATGTCGAGCAGGTGGATTTCGTGAAGCGCTTCGGCGCGCAGATCTATTACGGGGACGCGGGGCGGCTCGACATCTTGCGGGCCGCGGGCGCCGACAAGGCGGTCGCCTTCGTGCTCGCCATCGACAATGTCGAGAGCTCGCTCAGGGTCGCCGAGATGGTGCGCAACCATTTCCCCGATCTTCCGATCTATGCGCGGGCGCGCGACCGAACGCACGTGCATCGACTGATGGATCTCGGCGTCACCATCATCGAGCGCGAGACGTTCCTGGCGGCTCTTGAGCTAACCAAGGATCTGTTGCGAGGCCTGGGGCTTAAGGAGCCCGAGGTGAGACGTCTGACGGAGACGTTCAAGCGGCTCGATGAGAAGCGCCTTTATGAGGACTATCAATATTACACGGACACGGAGAAGGTCCGCGCCAACGCGCAGTCGCAGGCGAAGGAGCTCGAGGAGCTGTTCGCCCGCGACGTCGAGGAGCTGCCCGACGAAGACGGGGTAAAAGTCACCGCTGTTGAGCGAGATGGTCGAGGATCAGCCGGTTAAGCTCGGCGGGATGGGTGAGCGGGCTCATATGGCCCGCGCCTTTGAGTATGGCGAGCTTGGCGTTGGGCAGCGTGCCAGCCAGGAGATCGACGACGGCGCGGGTCGGCGCGCGGGTCGAGCCGCCGGCGATGAGCAGAGTGGGCGCGGCGATCTCGGCATAGTCCTGCAAGGTAGTCGGCGCGTCGATGGCGATGGCGAATTCGAGCGCCACCTTGGGGATCGTCGCGGCAATCGCCGATTTGAAGCGCTCGGGCGACAACCACCAGCGCCAGCGGCCGAGCCAATAGGTCATGAAGGCTTTGGCTGCGGCGCGGTCGTCGCCCTTCGCCACGGGGCCAAGCACCGCACGGCCGAGCGTCTCCACCTCCGCCCATTCGGGCCGGCCCTCCTGCCGCAGGAGATGGAAGGAGACGGGCTCGACAAGGGTTAGGCTTTTCACGCGCGGTCCCAGCGTGCGCGCGGCTTCGAGCGCCAGAGCCGCGCCGTAGGAATGGCCCACGAGACAAAGCGGGCCTTTCACCTTCTTGGCGACGGCGAGAAGGACATCCACATCGGCATCGATGGAAAATGGCTCCTCGGCGGGCCAGGGCCCAGACTGCCCGTAGCCGATGAAGTCGGGAGCGAGCACGCGCCAATCGGGTTTGAGCGTTTCGATCAGAGGCAGCCATTCCTTGTGCGAGGCGCTCGAGCAATGCCCGATGACGATTGCCGGGCCTTTGCCCTCGTCGAGATAGGCGATCTCGATGCCGCTGACGGTGAGCCGCTTCACACGAGGTCCCCAAGCAACTGCAGATTCACCCTCGAAGGATGGCGCAAACTCAAGCAAACGTCACCCTTCGAGGCTCGCGCGTTCCCGCTCGCGCCTCAGGATGACGTTCTGCTCAGCGTTGCTGGAAATTACTCCGCCGCCGCAGGCTCCGGCTGCGCGGCGGAAGCGGCGGCCTTCGTCACCGCCTTCTGCACCTTCTCGAAGGCGCGCACCTCGATCTGCCGGATGCGCTCGCGGCTCACGCCAAACTCGGTGGAAAGCTCCTCCAGCGTCAGCGGCTCCTCGGCCAGCCTCCGCGCCTCGAAGACGCGGCGCTCGCGCGCATTCAAGCCCTTCAGCGCGTCGGTCAGCATTCCGTGGCGGTGGTCGCGCTCCTCGGATTCGGCAAGAGCCGTCTCCTGGTCCATGGTGTCGTCGACCAGCCAATCCTGCCACTCGCCGCTCTCGGCGTCGTTCCTGACCGGGGCATTGAGTGAACTATCGCCGGCAAGCCGCCGGTTCATGGAGACCACGTCCTCCTCGGTCACGCCGAGCCGGGTCGCGATCAGCTTCACCTGGTCGGGCCGGAGGTCGCCCTCCTCGAGCGCCTTGAGCTGACCCTTGATCTTGCGCAGATTGAAGAAGAGCTTCTTCTGCGCGGCCGTGGTGCCCATCTTCACGAGGCTCCAGGAGCGCAGGATGTATTCCTGGATCGCCGCCCTGATCCACCACATGGCGTAGGTGGCGAGCCGGAAGCCTTTGTCGGGATCGAAGCGCTTGACCGCCTGCATCAGGCCGACATTGCCTTCGGACATCACTTCGCCGATGGGCAGCCCATAGCCGCGATAGCCCATGGCGATGCGCGCGACGAGCCGCAAATGCGAGGTCACGAGTTGGTGCGCAGCATCGCGGTCGCCATGCTCGCGCCAGCTCTTGGCGAGCATATACTCCTGCTGCGGCTCCAGCATCGGAAACTGTCTGATTTCTTCGAGATAGCGCGTCAGTCCGCCATGCGCGCCAACACTCGGCAAACTTCTTGCAGCCATGAGAGCCCGTCTCCAGCGGCCTAGCCGGCCGCATTGTTCCCAACAAATCGCCCCCCGGCGATTCTCTGTATAGAGCCTTTGGGTTTCGGATTAAAGCCTGCGACCTGATCACAGTTCCTTGAAAGCCTCGACAATCTCGGCGAGATCGGCAGGGAGCGGACTATTAAATTTGAGTAATGTGCCGGTAACCGGGTGCTCGAAGGCAAGAATTTCCGCGTGCAGGGCCTGGCGGTCGAGCGTGGCAAGCTTGCCATGCAACGGCTCGGGAAGCTTGCGGAGCTTCGACTTGAAGCCCTGGGCATAGAGCGGATCGCCGATCAGCGGGTGACCAATGTGGGCCAGATGCACGCGCACCTGATGCGTGCGGCCCGTCTCAAGCGTGCATTCGAGCAGGGAGGCAATGGGCTCCTTGCCGCCGCCGAACGTCTCAATCACACGCCAATGAGTCACAGCCTCGCGGCCCTTGCCTACAGGCAGCACCGCCATCTTGGTGCGGCTCGAGGGATGACGGCCTACGTTTGCGTCGATGCTGCCGTGCGGCCGTGGAGGCGCTCCCCACACAAGCGCGAGATAGCCGCGCTCCAGCTTGCCGGTGCGCCCATGATCGGCGAATTGCTTCGAGAGTGCGTGGTGCGCCTGGTCGGTCTTGGCCACGACCATCAGCCCGCTCGTGTCCTTGTCGAGGCGATGCACGATGCC
>JALHTP010000049.1 GCA_022865725.1 Methyloceanibacter sp.
CCATCTTCGTCATCTTGCCCTCCCTCACCGGTCAATCTCTCCAAACACGATATCGATCGAGCCGAGCACGGCCGAGACATCGGCCAGCATATGGCCCCTGCATAAGAAGTCCATGGCGGCAAGATGGGGGAAGCTCGGCGCCCTGATCTTGCAGCGATACGGCCGGTTGGTGCCGTCGGAGACGAGATAGACGCCGAACTCGCCTTTCGGCGCCTCGACCGCAGCATAGACCTCGCCTTTGGGCACGTGATAGCCCTCGGTATAGAGCTTGAAGTGATGGATCAGCGCCTCCATCGAGCTCTTCATCTCCGCGCGGCGCGGCGGCACCATCTTGTGATTTTCGACGGTGACGGGGCCAAGCTCGGTGGTCAGCTTCTCGCAGCATTGCTTCATGATGCGCACCGACTGGCGCATCTCCTCCATGCGGACGAGGTAGCGGTCGTAGCAATCGCCATTTTTGCCGATGGGAATATCGAACTTGAGCTCGTCGTAGCATTCGTAGGGTTGCGACTTGCGCAAATCCCAGGGCGCGCCCGAGCCCCGCACCATGACGCCGGAGAAGCCGTGCGCCCAGGCGTCCGCGAGCGAGACCACGCCGATATCGACGTTCCTCTGCTTGAAGATGCGGTTGTCGGTCAGCAATGTCTCGATGTCGTCGCAGACTTTGAGGAACGGGTCGCAGAAGGCGTAGATGTCGGCGACGAGCTCGGGGGGAAGATCCTGATGCACGCCGCCGGGGCGGATATAGGCCGCATGCATGCGGCTGCCGCTTGCCCGCTCGTAGAACACCATCAGCTTCTCGCGCTCCTCGAAGCCCCAGAGCGGCGGCGTAAGCGCCCCGACATCCAGGGCTTGCGTGGTGACGTTGAGGAGATGGGAGAGGAGGCGCCCGATCTCGGAATAGAGCACACGGATGAGCTGCGCCCGTTTCGGCACGGTCACGCCCACGAGCTTCTCGACGGCCAGCGAAAAGCCATGCTCCTGGTTCATCGGCGCCACGTAGTCGAGCCGGTCGAAATAGGGCAGCGCCTGGAGATAGGTCTTGTACTCGATCAGCTTCTCGGTGCCGCGATGCAGCAGCCCGATATGCGGATCGACGCGCTCCACCACCTCGCCGTCGAGCTCGAGCACGAGACGAAGCACGCCGTGCGCCGCCGGATGCTGCGGCCCGAAATTGATGGTGAATTTGCGCTCCTCGCCTCCGCGCTTGCCAGCGTCGGCCTCGGACGTATCGGTTGCGGTTTCGGCCATCGGTTCCTTTGTCGCGCTCAAGCGAATGCCTTCTCGCCGACCCATCGGCCCGCATAAGCCGCGAGCAGACAAGGTAGGCCGAGCACCGCGAACATAATAAGTCCCGCTGGCAATAGGTTGGGGACGCCGTCCTGGGTCAATGCCAAAATCAGGGACCATATCGCCTGGCCGGCGATCAGTCCGACAACCCACCGCCAGGGACGGTCGCGCCATGCCAAACCCATGAGAAACGCGGCGAGCAGCAATAATGGATAGCCGAGCCGCCAATAGAGGGGATCGTCCCAGGCCTCGCGACGGTGCACGAGTTGCCGCGTGAGCTCCCAGTCGGCCGCTCCAAGGAGCGCCGAAAGCGCCGTAGGCAAGAGTTCGGAGCGAGCGGTCATCTTGGGTTATCCGCCCCTCCCGTAGCGCTCGTGGCTTGCAACTTCGCCAGCTTGGCGGCGATGCGGCGATTGAAGCGATCCCAGGTGACGATGAAGCGCTCATGGGTGCCGGTGCCGATCTCGTCGACGCCATCATGGGCGACGACCTTGAAGCGGGCCCGTGGCCCCCTCACCTCGATGCACTCCGCATCGACGGTGACGGTGAGGCCGGGGGGCGTCGCCGATTTGTGGGAGACATCGATATGGACGCCGAGGCTCCCCTCGCCCGCATCGAGATGCGGCTCCATGAGCTGCACGCAGGTCCATTCCATCAGCCCGACCATGAAGCCCGTGGCAAACACGTCGGGCATGGCCTGGAGCTGCGGCGATTCCGTATAGAGCTGCGGGACCGTCTTGGTCGGCGGCACCAGATAGGAGAAGCTGTGCTTCAGCCCTGCCTTCAACGACGGCCTCATGGCTCGCGGTCCTTGTCGCGCGCCTCTCCGGCCTTCTCGTCGCCGGGGATGGCGCTGTCCATGCCTTCCCAGGGACTGAGGAAATCGAAGCTCCGATAGTCCTGCATCAGCTTCACCGGCTCATAGACCACGCGCTTCAGCTCATCGTCGTAGCGGAGCTCGACGAAGCCGGTCAGGGGAAAGTCCTTGCGCAAGGGATGGCCCTGGAAGCCGTAATCGGTGAGGAGGCGCCGGAGATCGGGATGGCCTTCAAACAGGATGCCGTAGAGATCGTAGGCTTCCCGCTCGAACCAGTTGGCGGCCGGAAACACCCCGACAATGCTCGGCACAGGGTGCGCGGCGTCGGTTCTGGCGCGTACGCGGATGCGGTGGTTCAGCCAGGGGCTCAGCAAATGATAGACGACATCGAAGCGTTCCTCGCGCTCGGGGTAATCGACGCCGCAAATGTCGATCAGGGAGCCGAAGCGGCAAAGCTGGTCGTCGCGCAAGAGCTGAATGACGTGCGGGATGGCGTCGCGCTCGACCTCGATGGTGAGCTCGCCGAGCGTCACCTGCGACGCCAGAAGCTTGGTCCCGAGTCGATCGCCGAGATAGGCGGCGAGCTTGTTAAGGGCTTCGTCCATCAAGGCTCCAGGAGGGACGTTCGCGGAAACGGATCAGCGCTCGATCGTGCCGGTCCGTCTGATCTTCTTCTGCAAAAGGAGGACGCCATAGACGAGCGCCTCGGCCGTCGGCGGGCAGCCGGGCACATAGATGTCCACCGGCACGATACGGTCGCAGCCGCGCACCACCGAGTAGGAATAATGATAATAGCCGCCGCCATTGGCGCAGGATCCCATGGAGATGACATAGCGGGGCTCGGGCATCTGGTCGTAGACCTTGCGTAGCGCGGGCGCCATCTTGTTGCACAGCGTGCCGGCCACGATCATCACGTCGGATTGCCGCGGGCTTCCGCGCGGGGCGAAGCCGAAGCGCTCCAGATCGTAGCGCGGCATGGAGGCCTGCATCATCTCCACCGCGCAGCAGGCAAGCCCGAAGGTCATCCACATGAGCGAGCCGGTGCGCGCCCAGTTGATCAAATCGTCGGCGGTGGTCAGTAGGAAGCCCTTATCGGCGAGCTCGTCGGAGAAGAGGCCGAAGCTCGTCGCGCCCGGCGTGATGATGCCGCCGCTCCGCCCTTCCTTCTCGAAATGGGGGTCCGTAATCAATCCCATTCCAGTGCGCCTTTCCGCCACTCATAGATGAAGCCGATGGTGAGAATGGCGAGGAAGATCATCATGGCCCAGAAGCCGAAGATTCCGATATCCTTGAAGGCCACGGCCCAGGGGAACAGATACGCGACCTCGAGGTCGAAGATAATGAACAAAAGTGACACGAGGTAGAAGCGGACGTCGAATTTCATGCGCGCGTCGTCGAAGGCGTCGAAGCCACATTCATAGGCCGAGACCTTCTCGGGATCAGGCTTGTTCACGGCGATCACGAAAGGCGCAAGCAGAATGGCCGCGCTGATGGCGAAGGCGATGCCGATGAAGATCGCGAGCGGCAGGTAAGTCTGAAGCAGCTGGCCCATGGTCCTCTTTTCCGAGTGTGGGGGCCAAAAGAATGGCGGGAGTGACGGGACTCGAACCCGCGACCTTCGGCGTGACAGGCCGACGCTCTAACCAACTGAGCTACACCCCCCTACCGGGCCGTAATCCACGGCCGGAGGCGATCTTCAGCATGTACGGCCTCGGATTCGCCAAGTCAAGGCAAGGCCCGGACCGCTAAGGCGCCGGGCGATCAACTTTGGGGGGAGCTGAATTGCGCTAAAGTAAACCGGGGCCCGAAACCCGTTTATTACTGCTCGGGGGTCTCGCTCGCGCTCCCATCCTCCAGGCTGGCAAGGATGTTCTGAGCCGCTGGATCGCCGCGCTTGGCTGCCTCGCCGATCAGCCGCTTGGCTTCCTCGGGGTTGAAGCCGACGCCGTAAGAGCCGTCCTTGTAGAAATGACCCAGGATCAGCATGGCGCGCGTGGAGCCTGCCTCGGCGGCGCGACGGATCATGCGGATGCCGTCGATCTCGTTCTTCTGGACACCCTTGCCGGTCAGTTGCGCCATGCCGAACAGCATCATGGCGCTCGGGTCGCCGCGCTCGGCCGCCTTCTGCATCAGGCCGGCGGCTTCGCCCTCGGGCGAGATATAAGCGAGAGCAAGCATCGCCGAGCCATTGCCCTCGCCGATGAGCCGGTCAAGCAGCGGCTTCGCCTCCTCGTTCTTCTTCCCGGCGAGATAAGCGAGTGCGGCTTCGAGCACGAAGCGCCGCTCGTCGGGATGGAGCTTCATGGCCTCGATGCACGCAGGGATTGCGCGGTAAGAGTCGATCGTCTGGAAGGGACGGCCCCATTCGTCAGGACCGAAGCCCGAGAAGGGATCGGCGGCAACACGGTCGCAAAGCTGCTCCGGGGTCTGCTCCGGAGCCACAGTATCCAAGTCCAAGGGGGCGGCGGACAGCCCTGTCACCGGCTGCAACACGATGGCTGAGCCAAGCAAGACTAAAGCGGCAGCTACGCACCGCATCGAAACCTCCTATGCAACGACGAGAGATGCCGGCAACGCGCTGGTGGGCGGTGACAGTCTCGAACTGCCGACCTCCTGGGTGTAAACCAGGCGCTCTTCCAGCTGAGCTAACCGCCCTGCTACGCCGCGCGATAGAGCAAGCTAACCCGGATCGCCATAGGAAATGTTGCAAACAATAGAGGCGAAGCCTCACCTAACAGCGAGACTCCGCCTCCAAAAAGTCGTCCGTTTCCGGACCTAGCTGTTGCAGGCCTCTTTGAGAGCCTTGCCCGCGCGGAATTTCGGCACGCGGGAGGCCGGGATCTTCACCTCGGCGCCTGTCCGCGGATTGCGGCCGATAGAGGCTTTGCGTTGCGCGACCTGGAAATTGCCAAAGCCGACAATCCGCACGGTGTCTCCGCCGCGCAAGGCCTTCTCGATATTCTTGAACGTCGCGTCCACGGCTTTCTCGGCCGCATCCTTC
>JALHTP010000453.1 GCA_022865725.1 Methyloceanibacter sp.
AAGGCGCAGGAGATGCGCGACAATAACGACTGAGCGGGGCGGGGAAGGACGAGACGCCATGCCAAGCACGAGCGACCGGCAAGACCGCAATGAGGCGCTGAGGCTGTTCGTTGTCGCGGCGATAGCGCTCCTGCTGCTCTTAGCGGTCGGGGGCGCCGGCCTCTATTACCTGGTGGGGCTCGGGGGCGACGTGGACCCGTTCTCGGCAGGCCTCGGTCTGAAGAACGCGGCGCTGATCTCCTTCGCCGTGTCCTTCGTCGCCATTCTCGTCATGGCGGTCGTGTCGGGCGGCGACGCCATTTTCGGCGAGCTGCCCTTCACCATCCTGGGCTTCCTGATTTTCTTTCTGATCTTCTGGCTGATGATCGCCTGGATCTTCTAGCCGGAAAGAGCGCGCGCCGGAGCTATTGCGCGGGGCCGAGCGTCTGGGCCTTGGGCGCGGCGGCAGAACCCGTCGCCTGCTGGCCGCCGCTCCCGATCAGCTCGCGATAAGCTTTGCGCATGGTCTCGCAACGCTGCGGGCCTGGCGGGTGGACCCCATCGCCCTTCAGCTGCGAAATGAAGGTGCAGATGTCCTCCATGCCTTGGGCGTCGAGCCAACCCCATTTCACGCCGCGCCTGATGGCAAAGAGGTCGGCCTGCGTTTCGTCGGCGCCGATGAACTGGTGCCCGCATTCGTGGCTGTAGATATAGAGCTTCACCTGGGTCGAGAGCCCGCTGATCTTCTTGGTGTTGAGGATCAGGAAGCCGGGAAAGGCGCCGCCCCAGCTGTCGAAATTCGGATTGAGCACCGTCGGCCGCTTGCCGCAATTGACCCCTTTGCCGTCGAGCTTGAGCTCGCCATGGGCGATGAGCTTGGCGTCGGGGCCAACCTGTTCAAGATAGTCCTTGAGGCTCGGCCCGGCTGTGGTCGAACCCTCACTGCCCGACCATTCCTGCGCGCTCAAGGCGTGCGGGTTCGCAACGCAAAGTGCGATGGCCACGGCGCCAGCGAGCGCCAACCCGAAACTTGCCCGTCCGTCCCGCATGTCGAATCGTACTCTAAGGCCGTGGTGAATGTCGCGCAATTGTCCGAAATGTCTCACTTGCCGTCGCCGCTCGTGGACAGGCTGGTTTTCTTGGCAAAGCATTGCCTTAGCTGGTCGCAGCGCTGCTCGGGATCGGGGTGCATGGGGCCGTGGCCGGCGATGTTGAAGACCGCGCAGATGTCGTCGAGCGACTGCTTGCCGAGCCAGCCCTCGCGGCGCGCCCTTCGCACGGCATAGCAATCGGCCGCCGTCTCGCTCGGCCCGAACAGGATATGCCCGCATTCGTGATAGTAGATCAGCCATTGCACCGGCCGCGGCAGGTCCTTCAAGGCCTGCATGTTCAGCATGATGACGGTGGAGGAGACGGCGAAGCCCTCGAAGTCGCGCAGGAGCGTCGCGGTCGCGCCGCAAGAGAGCCTCCGGCCCGCGACCACCAGCCGTCCCGGCGCCACGAGCTTGCTCTGCTCGAGCGCGGCGGCGGGGTGTTCGTGGCTCGCAGCGGCGAGCGCGAGGCACAGCGCAAGCCCCACCACGAGACGGGCAGCTGACCGCATTATTGTTCCCTCTGCCGCGCCCCATGCGTGGCCCGCAGTCTGCGAGCGGGGCGCCCGAGCGTCAACGGCAAAACCTCCGCCTTGTCATCCAGTAAGCACCGCAAGTCCGAGACTGCGTGCGCCAGGGGTTACTGGATGCCCGCCTGCGCGGGCATGACAATGCTGTGCTTTAGGCGGCGCTGTGCTTTAGGCGGCCGCCTCCGACTCGATGTGCTCCATGTCGGCGTCGGAGAGGCCGAAATGATGGCCGATCTCATGCACCAGCACATGGGTGACCACGGCGCCGAGCGCCTCCTCGTGCTCGGCCCAGTAATCGAGGATGGGACGGCGATAGAGGAACACCATGTCGGGGACCGACGTCACGTCCATGACGCTCTTACTGGCGAGATCGACGCCGGAATAAAGGCCGAGCAAGTCGAAGGGCGATTCGATCCCCATAGAGTCGAGCACCTCGTCGGTGGGCAAGTCCTCGATGCGGATCAGGAGGTCGCCCGTCAGCGCGCGGAAGCGGTCCGGCAGGCGCCGATAGGCGGCGTCCGCGATGGCCTCGAACGCGGCGAGGCTCGGCGCCTCCTGCTTGCTCCAGTCGATCTTGCTCTCGGTCCTGCCCATGGTCCCCATTATTGCCCGACGATGCCGCTCACGCGAAGCCAATCTGAACGGGAGATGAATTCGGCGCTCAGGCACGGTTCAGGCGCGCAAGCCTAGCGTTTCATCACAAGTGCTTCTCGCGATCCTGCGGGCAGCATCACAAACGGAGACTTGCGGCATGTTTAGAAAGAGCCTGATTGGCGCGTTGGCGGTGCTCGGCTTGTCCCTCGCCGGGACCGCTGCCAGCACGGCCCCTGCCTCGGCAGGTTATTCCTGCGGGTATTGGAACGGCTGGTGCGGAGCTTACTTCGTCTATCCCGGTTGGGGTTATGGCTGGTACGGCAATTACGGCCACCACAATTGGGGCAACTCCCATGGCCACAACAATTGGCACGGCAGCGGCAACTGGAACGGAAACTGGAACGGTAACGGAAACGGCCACTGGAACGGCAACGGGAATGGCAACTGGCACAATGGCAACGGCCAGCACAACAACCACGCCTACCAGGGCCAGAACCAGAACTGGAAGAACTACTAGGCTTCGTCGGGG
>JALHTP010000454.1 GCA_022865725.1 Methyloceanibacter sp.
GCCCGTCGCCGAAAAAATGAGCGCATGGCTATGTGTGGCGCTTGGGCCTATCAAGGGAGACAGCCAATCGAAGACATTTCTTAATCAGGAACTGGAGTCCGCCGCATGTTGTATGTCGATATTCCGACACTGCCCGAATTCCGTGCGCTCGTCGCCATTCGCGCCGACGCCTGCGTTTCGATCTATGTGTCGACGACGCCGCAAACCCAGCATGTGACAGCCAGCCGCATCGCCTTCGGCAACCTGACGAAAGCGGCGCTGGAGCAACTCGACGCCGCCGGGTTCGACAAGCGCCGCCGGGCGCTATTGGAAGCCGAACTCACGGCGCTCGGCGAGGACGATGCGTTCTGGCGCTTGCAGGCCCAAAGCCTTGCTGTTCTCGCCACCCCTGACAGCGTGCGCACCTTCCGGTTGGCCACCGCCATCACCGACATTGCCGAGGTGTCCGACCGCTTCCATCTGAAGCCGCTGCTGCGCGCCATCGCTTTCCCGCAGACCGCGTTCGTGCTGGCCTTGTCGGAGGGCGCCGCGCGGTTGGTCGAAGTCTTCGCCGATCTGCCACCGGCACATGTCCGGATTTCCGATCTTCCCAAGAACGCCGCCGACGCCGTGAACCGCGCCTCGGTCAATAACCTGACACAGAATACCCGCCTCAGTAACGCCGAGGGGCAAAAGGTGCTGCTCCGTCAATATGCCCGGCAGGTCGACGCGGCCTTGCGCGGCGTTCTGTCCGGGCGTGAGACGCCGCTGATTCTGGCAGCGACCGATCCGCTCGGCCCTATATTCCGCGCAGTCAACACCTATCCCACCCTCGCAAGCGAAGGAATCACGACCAGTCCGGACCGCCTCAGCGATGGCGAACTGGCCAGCGCGGCGCGTCACGTCCTTGACCGGCACTATGCCGGCGAGGTCGATGCCGCGAAGACGCTGTTCCAGACACGCCTAGGCCAGCAGCGCGCCTCGACCGATATCGCTGTGGCGGCGCGTGCGGCGACGATGGGTGCTGTCGAATTGCTGCTCGTCGATATCGACCAGGTGCTTCCCGGCACCGTGGGCGAAACCGACGGCGCGATCTCGCTGGCCTCGGCGGCGGGCGCCGAGAGCTACGATGTGATCGATGAGATCGCCGGTCGCGCAATTTTGACGGGCGCGAAGTTCCTGGGCGTGCGCCAAGCGGACATTCCCGGCGGAGCGCCGCTCGCCGCGATACTTCGCTACCCGATCTAACGGCACTGTCACGCCGAGAAGATCGTCTGGCATATCCAGAAAGCAACCCGCCGGACTTCTCTGGGCACTGTCACAGCAACACACTGGCTTGGTACGGACGGGCCGCATAGCATTCGCTTATGGATACTTTCATACCGCTGCCACCGCTTTCCGAGCATCGTCATCCAGCAGACTCCAGGAAATCTTGCGGCTGATCGACGGACTGCGACCAAGACCGGTCCCAGCGTAGTAACTGGGACGGTCTGCATCATCACGACGGAAGGAGTTTGTCTGAATGACTAGGAAAAGGGCCAGGTCGCCGGATTGGACGTCGTTCGGGACTCGCGTGACGCCCTCGGCCCTGAAGTGGTGGGCAGAGCAGGGGGGACTTGAAACCAGAGGTCTGGAAAACTGCATGCGTCGACACGGGCGTCGGGCGATCGGGCCGCGACCTGAATAGAGGAGAGCGCCGTGAATAAATTGCTTGTTGCTAGTGTAGCGCTTTGCGCGCTTGCCGCCTTCACCATCGTTTCGCAGCCGGTCTGGGCTGGAATGGAAAACTGCTTCGTTGTCAGGGCTACGGCCGACGCCCGAAACCAACAGGTTTCCACCGACAGGGCACAGAGGAGACTACAGGAATATATCGCGAGGAATTTGAGC
>JALHTP010000455.1 GCA_022865725.1 Methyloceanibacter sp.
CACCGGCCCGTGATAGAGGGTGGCGATCTCGAGCGAGAGATAAGCGAGCGCGAGCGCCAGCGCCGTGGCCGCGGCTGTCCGGCTGTACCAATAAGGCCGCGTGTTGTGGGTGATGATGGCGAGCACGCCAGCGAGCGAAGCGGGCAGCCCATAGCCGAGCAGCGCAAGATTGATGAAAGGTCCGCCGACGGGTTCGCCGGTGAACAGGGGATTGGCGTTGATCCCGAGGCTGAACACGATCATGGCGAAGACGCACGCGGCAAGGAGTTGCGCGCCGAGATCGTGGACGATGCTCCCGCTCTTCAGGCGCAGGCGCTCGAGCCCGATGACCACGGCAAGAAGGAGAGAGACATCCAGCGCCGCCTCGGCGAGCGCGCTACCAACTCCATAAGGGTCGCCCGTCAGATAGTGGCGGACCTCGAGCACGATGAGGAGCACGGTGAAGAGAATGGCGGCGGCATCGACGATCCTGACCGGCACGTCGTCGGCGCGGCGCCTCAGCATACGGC
Organism: Methyloceanibacter sp.; assembly: GCA_022865725.1. Classification (GTDB taxonomy): domain Bacteria; phylum Pseudomonadota; class Alphaproteobacteria; order Rhizobiales; family Methyloligellaceae; genus Methyloceanibacter. Next base: position 510 of record JALHTP010000455.1, read on the forward strand.
CCGCGAGCCAGAAGGATGCGGCTGGCACGCCGTAGCCCCAGAGCAGCCAGTTGAAGATCGGTGTCGTGCCGATGGCGTCGCCGACGATGCGCGGGTCCCAGGCGATGCGGCCGAGCACGCCGAAGGTGACCGCCGCGGCAAGCCAGCGGAGCGACGGCCAAGGCCGCTTCTCGGCCACCCAGGCGATGCCGGGAACCATCAGGGCGAGCGCGACGGTGAGCCAGCCCTTCTCCAAGGCGAGACTGATAGCGAGCGCGAGAGCGGCGATGGCGCCGGTGGCGAAGATGGCGCCCGGCGCCTCGCTGCCGGGCCGGCCCTCCCGCCGGCTCAAGGCCTCGGTGGCAAGGGCGAAGGCGCCGGCAAGAAGGACCGCCGCTCCGGCAAACGGGATCGAGCGGTCGAAGCCGGCGATACGGTAGTAGAGCGCAATCAGAATAGCGAGGGGCGCGAACACCGCCGACGCGCTCCACAGGATGGCGATGAGGGGCCTGCTCGCCCGGTCTTGGGCAAGGAAGCCGGAAGCGCCGAAGAGGAGGGCGAAGGCCGCACCGAGCATGAGCGGCGCGCCGAAAAGGTAATGCTCGGGCTTCCACAGGCTGTCGGGGACAGGGCCTGCCGGCAGGCCAAGCTCGCTTAGGTCGAAATCGAGCGACCACTGCGCGAAGACGAGGGCGACGAGGATGGCGGCGGCGGGCACCGCGGCCATGGCCGCGTCGGTGCGCCAGGCGATGGCGACGGTCGCTGTGACGAGCACGACGAAGAGGGTGAGCGCGAGGCTGTCATGGCCGGTCGCGAGCACGAGCAGCATCGAGGCGAACAGATAGGCGGCAAGCGCGCCCGACGAGACGATGTCGATCTCGCCGTCGGTGGTGTCAGGCCCGAACAAGAGGCCGGAGACGATCAGAAGCACCGCGAGCGTGAAGCCGGCAGCGATGTGGAACGCATGTGGGGTGAGCGCCTGCAGGTCGCCGATCCCCGGCAGCGCCCACAATACGCTGGCGGCGACCGCGGTGACGGCAAGCCAGCGCCAGAGCCTTGCCCGGGCGAGGCCGAAAGAGGCGGCCGTGACCACGGCAAGATAGAGATAGAGCGCCCAATAATTGGGTTCCTCGGTCGAGACGATCAGCGGCGTCACGAAGGCGCCGATGAGCCCGAGTCCGGCCGGCGCAGGGCCGTGCAGAAGGGCCGCTGCCAGCGTACCGAGAGCGACGACGCCCAGGAGCACAAACGCCACGGCCGGCCCGATGAAGCCGTAAAGCGCGTAAGCGGCGTAGGCGTCGGCATAGGCGATTGCCGTGCCCGCGGCGGTCAGCACGCTCGGGATATCCGCCTTGGAGAGACCCATCGCGCCGGTAAGGATCGCGCGGCGGCGCGTCCATTCGCCCGCGGCGATCAGAGCAAGCGCCACTGCGGCTCCGAGCAGGACCCTTTGGCCCGGCCCGAACCAGCCCTGCTCGATGGCCTGGCGCACGAGGAAGAAGCCGCCGAGCGCAAGCGCGATGCCGCCGGCCCACACCACCCATTGTGTGCCGAAGCGCTCCTCGAGGCTGATGGTTTTCGGCTTGGGTTGGGGCGGCGATGCAGGAGCGGCTGCAACGTCCGGCTCTGCCGGAAGCGGCGCTTCCTCCTCGATGTCCGCCTTTGCCTCCTCTGCGGCTTCCGCCGATGGCTCAGGTAGGGCGCTAGGGAGAGGCTTGGGCGGAAGGACTTCGCCGGCTAATCCGGAGAGCTTCCATTCGAGCCCGGCGATGCGGAGTTCGAGCCGCTTGAGGCGTTCGCGGTTGCCCATCGCCATGACGATGCTGACGACGGCAAGAACCGGGATGGCGATAACGGCAGCGATGATCGATGCCAACATGCGCGCTCAGAATCGCCCGATAGCCTCATTTCGCTTGAGGCCTATCTAGCCCGAGGCAAGGCTAAGGGGAAGCTAGGCTTCCTGAGGGGAGCTGGGCTTGGAGAGGATCGAGCGGCGCGCGGCGGCGCGTTTGCTTCGGCTTGAAAGCAAAATGGCGATCCCCACTTTCGTGAAGACCGCCATTAAGCGAAAACTTGTAAGATCGACGCGGCTAATTAAGCGCGGTCGAGCTCGGCAGGCAGATAGCTCGTGACTTCCATGCCAGCCTCAGACTCGGTGATCTCGGGTTTCAGCCAAACTTTCATTGGGTCGTCTCCTTCGGTGAACTAGAAGATAGGATAATGGGGTATGGGCATGGACGCTGCATGACGCGCCCATGAACAGGCCCTGAATGCCAGATTAAGAAATTCTGACAGGAAAGTTTGGCAATCCACCCCATATTTGGTAGGTCCGCCGCTCCCTGTAGCCCCAGATATTGAATCAGCGCCTTACGAACGGGCCGGGGACAGGCAAAAACACCCGCCCAAAGCCGTTCACGGCACTGCTGCGGCATGCTCTTTCCGCGCCGCTTCCAGCACTTCGCGCGCGGCGTCGGCATTCAGAATGGCGATGCCGAGGCCCACGATCAGGTCCGGCCAGACCGAGAGCGTGGCGAGCGTGAGGAAGCCCGCCAGGATGATCGCGACATTGGCGAAGGCATCGTTGCGCGCCGATAGGAAGGCCGCGCGGGTGAGGCTGTCGCCGCGGGACCGGAAGCGCGCCAACATCAGCGCGCAAGTCAGATTCACGGCCAGCGCGCCTGTGCCGGTCAGGGTGAGAGGCAGAGGCGCGGGCGGCACCGGCACCGAGAATTTTTGCCAGGCCATCCACAGCGTCGCCAGCACCGGAAGGAAGAGGATGCCTGCGAGCGCCATGCCGACGCGGGCGCGGGCCAGCGCGCTCCAGGACAGCGCCAAAACAATGAGAAAATTGATCGAGGCGTCTTCGAGGAAATCGATGCTGTCGGCGAACAGCGACACCGAGCCGATGGCGAGGGCGACGGCGAACTCGATCCCGAAATAAGCGAGGTTGAACAGGCCGACCAACAGGACAGTTTGGCGGAAGCTGCTTTGGCGCAAATTCATGGCCGATCCCATCGCTCAGACACGCGCTGAAATCACCCTCGCGTCATAGGCCGCTTGGCGAAGCGCAGGCGGCGTGCCGGCCAGTCCTACTCGAACAGCACGAGCGCCTTGTCCACGGTGATCCAGATGCCCCAGAGCAGCGGAATGCCGACCGCCGCCCAGGCCAGAGGCGCCACTTCGAGCCGCTTCGGGCTCAAGACGATCCCCGCCAGCCAAAGCGCGAGCCCGATCCACATCAGGAACGGCCGATAGGCGAAGGCGCCGGCAAGCTCGGACTTGGTGATGGCCTCCAGGCAGGGCGCGGCGCTGTAGAAGAGGCACTCCCACGCGCCGCCGATGCCGCCGATCTTGGTGTAGAAGGTGATCCACCACACCACCGACACCGCGATGAGCGCCATGCCGATCGGCTGCAACAGGCGCATGCCGGGCTTGGTGTCGTCGCGCTCCCTGATCTCGACCGCGTGCATGGCGCGCTCCCGCGCCGTCTTGGTCTGCAGCGCCTCGACATCCTTGGGCTTCATGAACCATTTCTTGTCGAGCGGCCGGATCAAGAGGTTGGCGATGAAGCCCGCCACGAGCAGCCCGGCGAGCACGTAGAAGATCGGGTGATAGATCTGGTCGGGGGGGATGCCCCCGGCTTTGCGCGAGTCGTGCATGTAGTTCACGATCACCGGGCCGACGATGCCGGCGGTCGACCAAGCGGTGAGCAGCCGCCCGTGAATGGCGCCGACGAATTGCGTGCCGAAGATGTCGGCGAGATAAGCGGGTATGGTGGCGAAGCCGCCGCCGTACATCGAGGCGATCAGGCAGAAGGCCGCCGCGAACAGGCCGAGCAGGCCGAGTGTCGACAGAGTCGGCGCGGCCGCATAGCAGACGAAGCCGAGCGTGAAGAAGATGAAATAGGTCACCTTCCGCCCGATCTTGTCCGACAGCGAGGCCCAGAAAAAGCGGCCGGCGATGTTGAACAGCGAGAACAGGCCGACAAAGGCCGCGCCGACCAGGGCCGCCTTGGCCTTCTGCTCGTCGGAGAAATTGGCGAAGCCGACCGACGGGTCGCCGAACAACCGCCCGCCAAAGGTCTCCTGCAACATCGGCGCGGCGGCGCCGATGATGCCGATGCCGGCCGAGACGTTGAGGCAGAGCACGGCCCAGATGAGCCAGAATTGCTTGGTCTTGTGCGCGTCCTTGAGGTGGACGTGGCCGGTGGTGATCATCGCCTTGGCGCTTGCCGGCGGCGTCCAGCCTTGCGGCTTCCAGCCTGAGGGCGGCAGCCGGTAGCCGAAGGCGCCGCACATCATGAAGACGAAATAGATCGCCCCCAACGCCACGAAGGTTTCCCATACGCCGACCGAGGTCGGTGTCGCGAAATATTTCATCAGCAGGGTGGCCAGCGGCGAGCCGATCATGGCGCCGCCGCCGAAGCCCATGATGGCCATGCCGGTCGCCATGCCGCGGCGGTCGGGGAACCATTTGATGAGCGTAGAGACCGGCGAGATATAGCCTAGCCCGAGGCCCACGCCGCCGATGATGCCGGAGCCGAGCCACATCAGCCAAAGTTGGTGGATATAGACGCCGAACGCCGAGATCAGCAGGCCACCGCACCAGCAGAAAGCCGCGACGACGCCGGCTTTGCGCGGTCCGACGCGCTCGAGCCAGCCGCCCCAGATCGCCGCCGACACGCCGAGCAGCACGAAGAACAAAGTGAACATCCAGCCCAAGTCGAACTGGGTCCAGTCGCAACTGGTGGCAAAGAGGGCGCGGCCGGTGATGGCCACCTTGCCCCAAAAGGTGGTGGCGTCGCCGGGGCAGGGGATTGCCGTGTCCAGCCCTTGCGCCACGCCGACGGCGCGGCCAAGCGGCAGCCAGAACACGCTGAAGCCGTAGGCCATGCCGATGCAAAGATGGATGGCAAGGGCGGCCGGTGGCACGAGCCAGCGGTTATAGCCGGGATCGGCGATGATGCGCTCTTTGTCGAGCAGGCCGATAGGGTGGCCCGGACTGGCTGCCTGTGCCGCAGTTGCCATCTTCATTCCCCCCAGACGGCGGACTTTTCGGGGTCCGCGCATTGCCAGCAATTTGAACGCCCTTGGCCGAGACCGCAAGGGCCTTGAGGTAGCAGTAAGAGGCTCGTTGGCGCTCGCGCGGGCTCCTTGCCCGGAGGCTATTTCCGTGAGGTCCGCAAGGGTCAGACGACCGCCCATGTCAGGATCGACATTGGCAACGGCGTCGTGGTCACTTCGTCCATCACCAACGAAGCGGTCGACGATTTGAAACTGGCGGAGGATGACAAGGTGATAGCCGTGATCAAGCCATCCGACGTGATGATCGCGAAATGAGATCGGCCGCTTGGTCCGCGATGTGGCGATGATCGAGATTCGCTGATCGCCCCAAGCGGCTCCGCCGCCCTTCCCCCCAAATCTCCCCGTATTTCAGGGCTTCCCGGTCATCAGCGAGATCCGTCATCGCGGCTGCCGTGACATTATTTCGCCTCGGTCGGTCGGCTATTTGCCCGCGGCGTCAAGCCTTGGTTGCCTCTTCTGGCCTTCTCTTAAGCCTCATCAGACAGGTTCAGCGACATGAAAGCCCAAATCGGCACCGCCATAGCTGCGGCAATTTTCGCCTTCGCCCTCGCCTCGCTTCCGGCTTTGGCCGAGTACACCGTGACCGAGCGGCAGAAGCGCGATTGTCAGGGCGACTACCACAAATATTGCGGTGATTACGGGCTCGGCAGCGAGGCGCTACGCGCCTGCATGTCGCGCAACATCAAGAAGGTCTCCAATGCCTGCGTGGGGGCTCTCGTCGAGTCGGGCGACATGACGAAAGCCCAGGCCGACAAGCTGCGGGGGAAGGCCACGACCACCAGCAAGAAGACGACCACCAAAAAGAAGACCACCAGCAAGAAGCCGACGAATAAAAAGGTCACGAGCAAGAGCTCCACGAGCAAGAGCTCGAAGAAGAAAACGCACTGACCCTACGCGCTGGAAGGCCGCGAGGCGGCGCCGCTTCCCGCTTCAATTCGCGGACATCGAACCTGGCAGCCTATTTCTTGAACTTCGCCGCTTCCTCGGAGCCCTTGGTGGCATCGCCCGCCGTATAGGAGTGGGCGCCGACGCCGGCGAGCTTGCCTTTGTCCACCACGAGATATTCGGTGCGGATCGGCTTGCCTGCGAAATAGCTCTCGAGGATTTCGCGCGTGCCCGCGGCATAGCGGGTCTGCGCCGAGAGCGAGCTGCCAGAGATATGCGGCGTCATGCCGTGATGCGGCATGGTGCGCCAGGGGTGGTCCTTGGGAGCCGGCTGCGGGAACCAGACGTCGCCGGCATAGCCCGCGAGCTGGCCGCTTTCCAGCGCGCGCACGATGGCGTCGCGGTCGCAGATCTTGCCGCGCGCCGTGTTCACGATGTAGCTGCCGCGCTTCATCATGCCGATCAGCTTGTCGTTGAGCATATGCTCGGTCTCGGGATGCAGCGGCGCGTTGATGGTCACCACGTCGCAGACCTTGACCAGCGACTCGACATTCGGATGGAAGGTCAAGCCCAACTCCTTCTCGACCGCCTCGGGGAGCCGGTGCTTGTCGGTGTAGTGCAGCTTGACGTCGAAAGGTTTGAGCCGGCGCATTGCCGCAAGGCCGATACGGCCGGCTGCGACGGTGCCGACATTCATGCCTTCGAGGTCGTAGGAGCGCTCGACGCAATCGGCGATGTTCCAGCCGCCTCTGATGACCCATCCATAAGACGGGATGTAATTGCGCACCAGCGCCAGGATCATCATGACGATGTGCTCGGAGACGCTGATCGAATTGCAATAGGTCACCTCTGCGACGGTGATGCCCTTGTCCATGGCGGCTTGAAGATCGGTATGATCGGAGCCGATGCCGGCGGTGATGATCAGCTTCAGCTTCTTGGCCTTCTCGATCCGCTCCTTGGTCATGTAAGCGGGCCAGAACGGCTGCGAGATCACGATCTCGGCGTCGGGAAGCTCCTTGTCGAGCACCGAGTCCTTGCCGTCCTTGCTCGAGGTCACGACCAGAGTGTGGCCGGCCTTCTCCAGGAATTTGCGAAGGCCGAGCTCGCCGGAGACGCTGCCGAGCAGCTGGCCCGGCTTGAAATCGATGGCGCTCGGCGTGGGCGCCGTCTGCCCATCGGGATATTTGCTGATCTTGGGAATATCGTCGCGGGCGTATGTCTTCGGATAGCCGTCGACCGGATCGTCATAGAGAACACAAACCACTTTGGCCATGATGCCACTCCTTCATGCTGCTCACAGGGCGCAAAGCATCGGTCCGCCACGCGCGAGGCACGCGGGCAGAGCAACGACCTGTCGCCATGTCGCTGTGAATTGGAGCAAGGCTTGGCGTTGTGACACGCATTCTGCCTCGTCCTTGCATTTCCTCGTCCGGTGGGCGCAATCGGTTCGCGCTTCTCAAAAATGCCAACGGTTGGAAGCTTCTTCCTAGTCCTCAAGCGAGATCAAGTAGGCGCTTCATAACGGGCGATAGGCGCGCTCTATTGACCCGCCTCCCTGGACAAACGCGGAAGCGGCTGAAATGGTTGGCGAGGCCTTGTGACACAGGGGGAGATCAGAGATTTGCCGGGTTTGCCGAAAACGTTAGTCGACGGACATTTGCGCTTCCGCCGCGAGGAGCATGCCAAGAATCGCGGACGCTATCGTCAGCTTGCCGAGCTCGGCCAGGCGCCCACGGCGATGGTGGTCGCCTGCTGCGACGCCAGAGTCGATGTTTCGACGGTGTTCGATACAGAACACGGCGAGCTTTTCATTCTGCGCAACGTCGCCAATCTGGTGCCGCCGTACGAGCCCGATGGCAAGTATCACGGCACCAGCGCCGCCATCGAGTTTGCCGTGCAGGTGCTGAAAGTGCCGCACCTCATCGTCCTCGGACATTCCCGCTGCGGCGGCGTCGAGGCCTACCGGCAGAAGGTCCGAGGCAAGGTGCCGGAGCGCGGTTTCATCGGCAGTTGGCTCACCATGCTCGATAACCTCAAGATCGACGAGAGCGAGATTTTCGAGTATGGCGACGAGACGGCGTTCGAATTCGCCGCCATACGCTCATCGCTGACGAATTTGCGCAGCTTTCCCTTCATCAAGAAGCGGATGAAGGAGGGCCTGCTCGCCTTGCACGGGCTGCATTTCGATCTCGGCAGCGGACATTTGCTGGCGCTTAAGGAAGGGTCGGAACGCTTCGCGGCGATCGGCGAGCCTTAAGGGACGCGTGGGCCTTAGGCGGCTCTTTCCAGCAGGTTGCGGTTGATGATCAACTCCGCGATCTGCACGGTGTTGAGCGCGGCGCCTTTGCGGAGATTGTCGGACACGATCCAGAAGGATAGCCCGTTGTCGAGGGTCTGGTCCTCGCGGATGCGGCTGACATAGGTCGCGTAATCGCCCACGCATTCCACCGGCGTCACGTAGCCGCCGGGCTCGCGCTTGTCGACCACGAGCACGCCAGGTGCCTCACGCAGGATTCTCCGCGCATCGGCCGCGGTGATCGGCTCCTCGAACTCGACATTGACGGCTTCCGAGTGGCCGACGAACACCGGCACGCGCACGCAGGTCGCGGTGAGCTTGATGTGGGGATCGAGGATCTTCTTGGTCTCGGCCATCATCTTCCATTCCTCCTTGGTCTGGCCGTCCTCCATGAAGACGTCGATATGAGGAATGACGTTGAAGGCGATCTGCTTGGTGAAGGCCTTCGGCTCGGTCGGATTGGTCATGAAGATGCCCTTGGTCTGGTCCCACAGTTCGTCCATGGCTTCCTTGCCGGCGCCCGAGACGGACTGATAGGTGGCCACCACCACGCGCTTGATCTTGGCGCGGTCGTGCAGCGGCTTCAGCACCACGACGAGCTGGGCGGTCGAGCAATTCGGATTGGCGACGATGTTCTTCTTGCTGAAGCCGACCACGGCGTCGGCATTGACCTCCGGCACGATGAGCGGAACGTCGGGGTCCATGCGCCAGCAGGAGGAGTTGTCGATGACGACGCAGCCTTGGGCGCCGATCTTCGGGGCCCATTCCTTGGCCACGGCAGAGCCTGCCGACATCAGCGCAAAATCCACGCCCCGGAAATCGAACTGCTCGAGATCCTGGCATTTCAGCCGCCCGTCGCCGAAAGAAACCTCGAGGCCTTGCGAGCGCCGCGAGGCGATGGCGAACACCTCGTCGGCGGGGAATTCGCGCTCGGCCAGGATATTGAGCATCTCGCGCCCGACATTGCCGGTGGCGCCGATGACGGCGACTTTGTAGCCCATTGGTCTCTCCATGCGGATCGAGGATTTTCCCGCGCTTTCGGGCGGATGTATGGGAAGGATGGGGGAAAGTCAAAGCCGGTTGGCGTAAAGGGCCGGGAGCGGCCCCGCAACCCGTTTCCTCCCTTACGCGTTCCTAGTCCGTGGGCCGGGGCAGGTGGGCAGTCAAATGCATCGGATGATAGCAACGAGGCTGTTGGCGGTGGGAGCGTTGACGCTCCTGCTTGCGGGTTGCGGCGACAGCTCGGAATTGCCCGAGCAAGTGACGCAGGGTCCAAATCCCACGCTGCCCGCGCCGAAGGAGATGCTTATCCCCACGCTCAAAATTGCGGACGCGCAGGGATGGCAGCACGGAGAGACGCCTTTGGCCGCCAAGGGCCTCGCGGTGAGCGCCTTCGCCACTGGCCTCGATCACCCGCGCTGGCTCCAGGTCCTGCCGAACGGCGATGTTCTCGTCGCCGAGACGAACACGCCGGCGAAGCCGCAAGGAAGCGGCATCACGGCGTGGGTCATGGCCTGGGCCCTGAAGCGCGCGGGGGCGGGCGTGCCGAGTCCAAATCGCATCATGCTGTTGCGCGACGCCGACGGCGACGGCGTGGCCGAGACGAAGACCGTGTTCCTAAAAGGTCTCAACTCTCCCTTCGGCATGGCGCTTGTCGGGGACAGGCTCTACGTCGCCGATACCGACGCGCTGCTTCGCTTCGACTATCACGACGGCGCCACCGAGATCGCATCCCCTGCCACCAAGATCGCCGATCTGCCGGCAGGCCCCATCAACTATCACTGGACCAAGAGCCTCGTTGCGAGCCCCGACGGATCGCGCCTCTATGTGGGTGTGGGGTCTAACAGCAATGCGGGCGAGAACGGCCTCGACTGGGAGGAGGGCCGCGCGCGAATTCTGGAGATCGATCCTGAGACCGGCGCAACGCGCAGCCTCGCGACCGGCTTGAGAAATCCCGTCGGGCTTGCCTTCGAGCCGCGGACGAAGGCGCTATGGGCCGTGGTGAATGAGCGGGACGAGCTCGGCAGCGATCTCGTTCCCGACTATCTCACGGAGGTGAAGGACGGCGCCTTCTACGGCTGGCCGTTCAGCTATTGGGGCCAGCATGTGGACGGCCGGGTGAAGCCGCAAGACCCCGATCTCGTGGCCAAGGCCATTCCGCCCGATTATTCGCTCGGCAATCATGTGGCGCCGCTCGG
>JALHTP010000456.1 GCA_022865725.1 Methyloceanibacter sp.
AGCAGCGCCCGGTTCACCACCGCCACCAGCACGATGACCCGCACGAACATGACGGCCCAGGCGAGCAGGATACCGCAAGTGAGCGCCGCCGCTTCTTGCGGGTTGTCGCGGCCCTCGTTGGCGAAGGACAAAGTAACCGCCGTCGAGGAGACGAGACCGCCGGTCAATCCGGTGAGCGCCGCGCCCCGCGCCGGGCCGAGCATCCGCGTCAGCACATAGCCGACGAGCGACAGGCTCGAGATCAGGATCACGAGCAGCCACAAAGAATAGGGATTGAGCGCGCCCCACGGGTCGATGGGCCTGTTTGGGAGGAGCGGCAGCGCGATGAAGGTCGCGATCAGCAGCCGCAACCCGGCATAGACGTCGTCCCAGCCGAGCTTGTCGACAAAGCCGTGCAGCGGCTGCTTATAGGCGAGCACCGCAGCCGTGACGACACCGAGCCCAATCGCCAGCGCATGATCGCCGAGCATGACCATGGCGCCCAGCAGGAACACGACGATCGCGGCGACCTCGGTGGTGAGGCCGGTGGAGTCAGGATCAGCCCGAGCGGCCACCAAATAGCCTGCGGCCACGCAGGCGCCGACGATGAGGAGCGCGACCGCCAAGATCCAGGGAGAGGATGTGCTGCGCGAAAGCCAGGCCGCCGCGGCCCCGAGCAGAGCCAGCAGAGTAAAGGTCCGCAAGCCCGCGGTGCCGCTCGTCTCTTTCTCTTCGGCTTTGCGCTTCTCGCGCTCGATGCCGACCAGAGCGCCGAGCAGAGCGGCCGTGGCGAAGTCGAGCGCGAGGTCGAGAAGCTGCCGATACTCCATCGCTTCTATCCGCCAGCGTCTCCAGGGTGGGCAACGGCAAAGCCCGGGCGGCATCTTATGCGAAAAACGTGAAACGCAACCGGAATCCCCCCTGCTAGAACCGCCTCACCTTGGCCCGGCTCCTATGTCATTATGCGAGCAACTTGGCGGAGGGAGTTTTCATGCGCCTGCTTTGCGCGTTCCTGCTGGCGGCCTTCGTTTCGCTGTTGCCCGCGGCTCTCGGCGGCGACAGAGCGGCGGCCAAGGTCGTCTGCGGAATGTTCGATGGAAAGTTCGGATGCAGGAATGATCCCGCAGCCGGAGCGCAGTTTGGGAAAAATGCCACCCCGGGAGCCCCGATAAACAATCAGGATAATTCACCCGACGTGCCGACGGGCGGGCAGGCCATGCCCCCCGCCGCAGGCGGTGGTGGCAATCCCGATCAAGGCACCGCAGGGGGAACCCCCGGTGCGACGGCTTGCCAGCATGGCATGACCGGCACGCCGCCCAATTGCCAGTGCCCGAAGAACTCGGAATTGCTGGGCGGCAATTGCGTTCATTACACCGCGTCGGCGTGCAGCAACGGGCTCGCCTCCGACGCCCTCCCCCAAGCCTGCCGAAGCGCCGAGGAGAAGCTCTCCTGCAAAATGCGCCAGGACGGAATGAAGGACTGCTGCTGCATGACCTACGACAAATTCTAACCAGCGACTGCGTCAGGCCGCGTCCACCTTGCGGTGCTCGGGGTAGAGCGTCACCAGCGCGTTCGGTGTCGCGGGCGCCACGCCGCGCTCGGTGATGAAGCCGGTGATGAGCCGCGCCGGCGTGACGTCGAAGCCGTAATTGGCGGCAGGGCTCCCTTCCGGCGCGATCAAGACGCTCGCCACCGTACCGTCAGCGAGCTTGCCTTGGATATGCGTGACCTCGCCCGGATCGCGCTCCTCGATGGGAATGGCGCTGCCGTCGGCCAAGCTCCAATCGATCGTCGTGCCGGGCAACGCCACGAAGAACGGGACGTGATTGTCGCGCGCGGCAAGCGCCTTCAGATAGGTGCCGATCTTGTTGGCGACATCGCCATTCGCCGTGGTGCGGTCGGTGCCGACAATGCAAAGATCCACCTGCTTCTTCTGCATGAGATGTCCGCCGGTATTGTCGGCGATCAGCGTATGCGGCACGCCGTGCGCCTTGAGCTCGAAGGCGGTGAGCGAGGCGCCCTGATTGCGCGGCCTGGTCTCGTCCACCCACACATGCAGTTTGATGCCCTCGTCATGGGCGCGGTAGATGGGCGCGAGCGCCGTGCCCCAATCGACGGTCGCGAGCCAGCCGGCGTTGCAATGGGTGAGGATATTGATCCGCTCGCCGCCCTTCTTCTCCGCATACGCCTGGATCAGCCCAAGCCCGTGCTCGCCAATTCTGCGGTTGGTCTCGACATCCTCCTCGCAAATCGAAGCGGCGCGGGCGAAAGCGGCGGCGACGCGCTTGTCGCGCGGCTGGTTGCGCACCGCCTTTTGCATCTCATCCAACGCCCAGCGAAGATTGACGGCCGTGGGACGCGTGGCGGCGAGGACCGCGCAAGCCTGGTCGAGCGCCTCGTCCGTGGCATGGACGCGCATGCCCAGCGCCACCCCATAGGCGGCCGTCGCCCCGATCAGCGGCGCGCCGCGCACCTGCATGGAGGAGATGGCACGGGCCGCGTCCTCCAGCGTCCGCAGCGTCACGGTCTCGAAGCGATGCGGCAATTTGGTCTGGTCGATGATCTCGACCGACTTGCCGTCGGCATTGAGCCAGATGGTGCGATAGGGTTTGCCGTCGATATTCACGCTCAGTCCCCTTCGAAGGAGATCAGCGTGTGGCATTCCACGCCGAGCTTGGCGAGGCGCCCGCAGCCGCCGAGATCGGGCAGGTCGATGACGAAGGCGGCGCCCACCACGTCGGCGTTCAGCCTGCGCAGGAGCTTGACCGCGGCTTCCGCCGTTCCGCCGGTGGCGATCAAATCGTCGACGAGCAGCACCGGATCGCCCCCGCCGATCGCGTCCTCATGAATCTCGATGACATCGATGCCGTATTCGAGCTGGTAATCCTGGCCGATCGCCTTCCCCGGCAGCTTGCCCTTCTTGCGGATCGGAACGAAGCCGCAGCGCAAGCGGTCGGCCACCGCGCCGCCCAGGATGAAGCCGCGCGCCTCGATTCCCGCCACGGCCTGAACCCTGCGATCGAGGAATGGCCGCGCGAGCTGCTCGACGCAGGCCCTGAACCCGTTGGCGTGTCCAAGCAGCGTGGTGATATCGCGGAACATGATGCCCAGCTTCGGATAGTCGGGTATGGTCCGCACGAGGTCTTTGAGATCGATGTCGGTCGTCAAATTCATGCGAGGACCTCCAAATTGACAGCGCGGGCCTCTGCGGCGCGCGAGGGCTTTGAGCCTATAGTAGAACCAAGAGCGGCTGACTAGAAGAAGGGCGCCGCTCGATCGAAGGGGGGAATTCTATGACAGACGGCTCCAATCTGGTCACCATCCGCGATATCGACGTTCCGTTCTGGCGGATCGTCATGATCCTGGTGAAATG
>JALHTP010000457.1 GCA_022865725.1 Methyloceanibacter sp.
CTCCCTCCCGGCCTCAAACTGTTTTGATGCCATAGACATGGCGCGCGTCGCGGCAGGGCCGGAGATCGAGCGGCTGATCCAGCTGCTGGCAAGGCTGCCGGGGCTTGGCCCCCGCTCGGCCCGGCGCGCGGCACTGCATCTCGTCAAGAAGAAGGAGCAGCTGCTGGGCCCGCTGGCCGCCGCCCTTGCCGAGACCCGCGACACGATCCTCACCTGCGCCACCTGCGGCAATATCGATACGCAGAGCCCGTGCACGCTCTGCCGCGATCCCGCGCGCGACCGCTCGCTCATCTGCGTGGTGGAGGAGGTCGGCGACCTCTGGGCGCTCGAGCGCGCCCAGGTGCTCAACGGGCTTTATCATGTGCTGGGCGGCACGCTGTCGCCGCTCGATGGCGTGGGCCCCGACGATCTGTCCATCGCCAAGCTGATCGAGCGCGCGCGCGACCCGGGCGTGAAGGAAGTGCTGCTGGCGCTGAACGCCACCGTCGAGGGCCAGTCCACCGCGCATTATCTGATGGACCGGCTCACGGGCGCTGAAGTCACCGTCTCGCGGCTCGCGCACGGCGTTCCCATAGGCGGCGAGCTCGATTATCTCGACGAGGGCACGCTCGCCGCCGCCGTCAAGGCCAGAAAGACGATGTAGCGGCGTCGGGGCGGGGCCGGCGCAAGCTTGGCGATGAATCGTTTGAGATCGAGATGAGCCAACGCACCGTCGTCGTGAACGACAAGATGCAGACGGGCTATTGCTACGCGCTAAGCGCCCCCATCGGCCGCAATTTCGATCCCGAGTTTAGGCCTGAACTGACGCCGCAGGAAATGCTGAGGCTTGGCGTGTTTTGCGGCAAGTACATGACGGATACGCGGAAGGAATTCCCGAAGAGCTGGTTAACCGGGGCCAAGCTTTCTCCGCGCGGTCGCGACTGTTCGCTCAATTTTTTTGGTGTCGACGCGAGTCAGCCGTTATCCGTCTGGCGCAATAAAGGATGGATTCACCCCGACGATCCCCGCGGTTGGTTCCAGTGGTATTGCCGCTACTACATGGGCCGCCGCATGCCTGAGGAGGACAGGCGGCAGATCAAGCGCTGGAAGGCGATGCGCCGGCACATCAGGCAGATTGAGCTTCACTGCGAGTCCGGGGACATTTTTTGTCGCCCGCGGCAGCGACAGGCTCTCCTGCAATGGGCCTATGACAGCCGCAAAATATGACGCCTTGCGAGGCCAAAAGGACCCGCACCATTAGCTTGCTTGCTGAAGCCGCTCTTTCTGCTCGATCGCGGTGAAGGCGCCGCGCCGCGTCAGCAGCCACAGGATCGCGAGCCCCGGGATCGCCGCTGCCGCGCATAGCGCGAAGAACACGACCCAGCCCGTGGCCGCCGCGACGAAGCCCGTGAGCGAGGCCAGCGTGGTGCGCCCGACCGAGGCCAGCGCGGTGAGCAGCGCGAACTGCGTCGCGGTATGCGCCGGGCTCGTGCACAGCGCCGAGAGATAGGCGATGAACACGACGGTGCCGACCGCGCTCGTGAAATTCTCCGTGGAGATGGCGACGGCGAGGCCCATGTGGTTGACGCCGAGCCAGGCGAGCCAGGAAAAGGTGAAATTGGCGAGAGCTTGCAGGACGCCCGCGACCAACAGCGCGCGCGACAGCGGCATGGCGCGGGCGAGCAACCCGCCCGCCACGCCGCCGAGCAGGGAGGCGATGAGGCCGACACCTTTCACGATCGCCGCATAGCTCGCTTTGTCGAAGCCGATATCGAGCACGAAGGGGCCGGTCATGACGCCGGCGAAGGTGTCGGTGAGCTTGTAGAGGATGACGAAGAGCAGGATCAGCAAGGCGTCGCGCTTGGAGAAGAAATCGGCGAAGGCCGCGTAGGCCGCGCGGAAAAAGCGCGCCAGGGGATTGGCACCGCGCTCGCCCGCGGCCGCGGCCTCAGCCTCGCGCTCTTTGGCGCGCGGCTCCTTGGCCAGCAGCGCCGCCACCATGCCGATGACGATGAGCGCCGCCATGGCGGTATAGCCGTAGCCCCAGACGAGGCTTGCATCGACGCCGATATGCTCGAGATAGGCGACCAGCGCCACCGCGCCCGCGGTCGAGACCAGCATGCCGATGCGGTAGGCCGCGACGAAATAGGCCATGCCGGCCGCTTGATTTTCGGTCGGCAGATATTCGACGCGGAACGCGTCGATGACGATGTCCTGCGTGGCGGAAGCCGTGGCGACGATGACGGCGGCGAGCGCGACCAGCCATGGCGCCGAGAGCGGGTCCTGGAAGCCGAGAAAGACGATCGCCACCATCAGCATGATTTGCGAGAAGACGAGCCAGCCGCGCCGGTGGCCTA
Source organism: Methyloceanibacter sp. (assembly GCA_022865725.1). Taxonomy (GTDB): domain Bacteria; phylum Pseudomonadota; class Alphaproteobacteria; order Rhizobiales; family Methyloligellaceae; genus Methyloceanibacter. The sequence goes on from JALHTP010000457.1 coordinate 2,337, forward strand.
GCAGGCGCCCCAGCACCGGCACCTGAAACGCATCGACGATGGGCGCCCACAGGAATTTGATGGTGTAGGGCACGCCGACCAGCGCGAAGAGGCCGATCGTGCCAAGATTGACGCCGACATCCTTCATCCACAGCAACAGCGTCGAGCCGGACAGCGCGAGCGGCAGGCCAGAGGAGAAGCCCAGCAGCAGGATGATGAGGACGCGCGGGTCGAGGAACACGGCGGCCGCGCGTGCCCACCGCTCGCTTATGGTCAGTCTTGGCGTGGTTCCCCCGGTCGCCGTCATCGCGCCTGTTAGATAGCAGGTGAACGCCTTCCCGTCATGCTGCACGGCGCACTCCTCCCCCTGAAAGGGGGAGGCCGGCGCGCTTGCGCGCCGGGTGGGGGTCAAGGGCTCCTAACCCCACCCTGGCCCTCTCCCTTTTAGGGGGAGGGAAGGAGTCCCGAACGCGGGCTCGTGCAACGCGTTATGCTCCCGCGGGCATGACAAAGGAGAGAGCAACATGGTGCGCGTCGTAGGGATCGATCATCTGGTGGTCAGCGTGAGCGACTTCGATAAGTCCAAGGCGTTCTACGTCCCGCTGATGGAGTTCCTCGATTTCGGTGTCGAAGCCGAATATGAGGGCATGATGGGCTGGGCCAACGGCGAGACCTTGTTCTGGATCAGTCAAGCCGACGCGCAAGGCAAGAAGCACAAATACCGCAAAGGCGATGTCGGCTTTCACCATTATGCCTTCCGCCTCAGGAGCCGGAAGGATGTCGACGCTTTGCAAACCTTCCTCGAGAGCCAAGGCGCGACCATCGTCGATCCCGCGGGCGAATATTACGACGACTATTACGCCGTGTTCTTCCTCGATCCCGACGGCATGAAGCTCGAAGGCATGCGTTATGGCGAGCGCCACGCGCAGGCGGCGAGGAAGCGTGCGGCCAAAAAGAAGGCGTCAGGTCGTCAATCTCGGCGCTAGTTTTCTCGTCCAACATTCCAGGGCTGTCATCGCCGGGCTTGACCCGGCGATCCAGTAACCTCTCGCGGCGATTACTGGATGCCCGCCTTCGCGGGCATGACGGCGCGGAGTGGGCTCGGTACGAGCACTCAGGCCCTGGCGGCTGTGGTTCCTGACCGGCGCAGGATCTCGATGACCAGCGCCGTCGACCAGCCGATCAGCATGATGCCGTTCAGCGCCGTCATCGGCCGGAGCAACCGCCATTGCTCCGGCGCCACCAGATCGGCATAGCCCAGCGTCGTATAGTTGTCGAA
>JALHTP010000458.1 GCA_022865725.1 Methyloceanibacter sp.
GAGGCGTCCCAAGCGCTTCAAGTCGAGCGCGCCGGCAATGCGATATGCCGAGGAGCCCCAAGCCCTAGCCGCTTGGCCCTCGCCTCGGCCTCCCGCGCCAGAAGCTCGGGCGCGCAGGCGCGGTTGTCGGAGAAGGAGTAAAGCGGGCGAAGCCTTGCGCGACAAGCTCCTCCTGCCGCGCAAGGGCGTCTCCCGCCGCATCGGAAGTAGCGGCGCTTGAACTTGCTCCTATAGCGGGCCATGACCGGTTCCAGCGTAGCTCGCCAGCCGTCGGCGCTATGGACGTTCCCCGGACGCAGCGCGCAGCGTTCCAGTCGCCGAACTGGTTGAACACGTAGGCCTTGAGATAAACCTCCTCGTATTTGACGCTGCGCCACAGCCGCTCGACGAAGACGTTGTCCCGCCAGGCGCCCTTGCCGTCCATGCTGATGGCGATGGCGTTTTTGATCAGCACGCCGGTGAAGGCCGTGCCGGTGAACTGGCTGCCCTGGTCCGTGTTGAAGATGTCCGGTTTGCCGTGGCGTGCGAGAGCGTCCTCAAGGGTCTCGACACAGAACGCCGCCTCCATCGTGATCGATACGCGCCACGACAGCACGCGACGGCTGAACCAATCGAGCACAACGGCCAGATAGACGAAGCCGCGCGCCATTGGGATGTAGGTGATGTCCATCGCCCACACCTGGTTTGGCCGCGTGATCGGCATCCCGCGCAGCAGATACGGGTAGATCTTGTGGCCCGGCTCCGGCTTCGTCGTGCGCGGACGGCGATAGAGCGCCTCGATCTCCATCCGCCGCATCAGCGTTTTGACATGCCGACGGCCAATCTTGCACCCCTCGGCAGACAGCAGGCCTCGCAACATCCGCGAGCCGGCGAAGGGGAACTCCAGATGCAGCCGGTCGAGACGCCGCATAACCTCCAGGTCGGTCGCCGGCACCGGGCGTGGCAGATAATAGACGCTGCCACGGCCAATACGCAGAACCTGCGCCTGCTTTGTGATAGGCAGATCGTGCTCACGGTCAATCATCGCTTTGCGCTCAGCAATCCCGCCTTGTTGAGCGCTCCCTCTAAAAAATCGTTTTCCAGCGTCAGCTCTCCGATCTTGGCATGCAGCGACTTCACGTCGATGGCCGGCTGCGCGGCTCCATTGCCGCCGCCGGGACCGAACACATCGGCTGCCCCTTCCTCGAGCTGCGCCTTCCACGATGTAATCTGATTGGGGTGCACATCAAACTGCTCCGCAAGCTGAGCCAGTGTTCGATCGCCCTTGATGGCGGCAAGCGCCACCTTTGCCTTGAAGCCCGGTGTGTGGTTCCGGCGTGGTCGTCTGCTCATGGTTTCTCCTGATTCGATGGGCACAGCGTGCCCGCTGTCAGGCAGAAACTCCACTTATCGTCCTGTGCAGATTTCCGGGACCGGCTCTCAACATACACTTCCCTTTGGCGGGACAGGGGGAGCGTCATTTGCAACTGCCTCACAAATTTGCCGCCCTAGACGGGTTGCGCGGAATTGCCGCCTTGGTGGTGGCCGAGCGTCACGCCGCCGGGTGGTTCGATGGCACGGTGCTGTCGGGGGGCTATCTAGCCGTCGATTTCTTCTTCATCCTCAGCGGCTTCGTGCTGGCCTACGCCTATGACGAGCGCCTGCGGAACGGACTGCCAGCGGTCGATTTCCTGCGTGGCCGCGTTATTCGGCTTTACCCCCTCTATCTGCTCGCTCTCGGGCTCATGCTCGCGCTGATGTTCTACAGGGCGGGAAATCTGCGCCCGACCACTGTCGGCTATAGCTTGCTGCTCCTGCCCGACTTTCCATCCGGCCACTACTGGCTTATCTACCCCTGCTGGTCGCTGTTCTTCGAACTCGTCGCCAACGCGATCTTCGTGGTGTTGCATCCGGTTCTCAAAATGCGCGTGCTCGTCGGACTCTGCCTAGCGGGCCTCGGCCTCCTGGTTCATTGCGCCTTCACCTTTGGCCATTTGAACGTCGGTGTCGCGTTCCATCAAATGATCGACGGCCTTGGCAGGGTCCTCTTCGGATTTTTCCTCGGCGTGATCCTTTATCGCCTGCGGCTATCGCTGCCAGCGGCGCGCTCGCTGTCCTGGCCGCTCTGCTTGCTGTCCATGTTGTTCCTAGCGATCAGCGTGCCCAAGGACGTCAGACCTTGGATCGATCTCGGCATCGTGGTTTTTGCGTTGCCGGCCATCGTGCTCGTGGCCTCCTCGGCAGAGCCAAGCCGCCGCTCGACCACCATGTTGCTCGCGCTCGGCGCGATGTCGTATGGCCTTTACGTTCTACATCAACCAGTAATTGAGGTTGCCAGTTTCGTCGCCGACCGCAATGGCATCTCTGCATTGGAGGGTGC
>JALHTP010000459.1 GCA_022865725.1 Methyloceanibacter sp.
AGCGCGACCCACCGGAGGAACACTGCTAAGTTATTGAAAAATTGGTGCGCCCGGAGGGGCTCGAACCCCCAACCCCCAGATTCGAAGTCTGGTGCTCTATCCGTTGAGCTACGGGCGCCTTGCCGCCGTTCCTAAGGGCGGGGCTGGATTTGCGGCGATAGTCTACACTTTGCTGGCGCGGCTCAAGGCCAAGCGGGCGGCGCGTGCGGCAAATCGTACCGAAGCGGTGGGCGCGTCTCGCTGATAGAGGCTTATCCTCGCGCGAATCTCCGAATGAGGATCATTGCATGCGGTCAAATCCGAGGCGCACCGATCCTCTGCCGCAACCTCGCCACGAAAACTGGGCTAGGATCGTCGAGCGCCGGAGAATCGGGCCGCTTACGCTCCTGATGCGCCTTGCCCGGCGGTCGTGAGGGACAAGCGCGACATGGCGTTCACTTCCGCATCGCGATGGCGGCTTCGAGAGCGCGGGCTGCTTCGCCTGCAAGCCGTACTCCTTGGGATGCTTTGCTTCGCTGCCGGGGGGGTGCCGCGCCTCATTCCGGCGCTGTTCGGAGCGCTCGCCCTGGTCGCTTCCATCCATGTCCTCCTGGTCGACCCCAAGCTGCCGATCAGGCTGCTCAAGACGCCTGTCGCCGCTGCGTTGGCTGCCTTCATCGTCTATCTCTTCATCAACGCGACCTGGTCGCCCGACCGGGCTGAAGGCTTCGCCAAGGCGGCGACGGTGCTCGGGCTTGCATTCGGCGTGGTCCTCCTGGCGGCGTCTTCCAAGTTACGCACGGCGGAGGAGGCGCGCGTGCTCGCCAAATCGGCTCTGGCGGGGCTTCTGCTCGGCGGCGCCTTTCTGCTGATCGAGCTCGTCTCCCATCAGGCGACCAGCCGCTTCATCAGCAACCACATCGTTCAGCTGTTCGACCTCGCCCGCAAGAAAGTGCAGATCGAGGACGGTAAGGTGACGAAGATGGCTGAATTCATTCTCAACCGGAACGTCACGAGTCTCGTCCTGCTGCTCGTGCCGAGCCTACTCTTCAGCACGGCGCTGGCGGCGGGGAGGACACGGCTCGCCTGCATCGCCGCGCTCGTCGTCGGCGTCGGGCTTTGCGTCCTGCTCTCGCAGAGCGGCACCTCGGTCCTGGCCTTCATCGCGGGCGCGCTCGTGCTGGGGTTGGCCGCCCTGTCGCTCAGGGCGACGCGCCTGCTGCTGGCTGCGGGCTGGGTGATCCTCACTTTGCTTGCCGTTCCCCTCGGCGCGCTGCCCTACGATCTCGGCTGGCAGAAATGGACGTGGCTCCCTCCGGAGAGCGTCGCCGCGCGCTTCTACATCTGGAAATACACCGCCGGCAAAGTCGCGGAGCGGCCGATCACCGGCATCGGCATCCGTGGCACGCGCAGCCTTCACGTCGACGCGGCCATCGATCCCGAGACCGGGCTCCAGAGTACGGCTGTGCTCCGGCCCGGGCGGCATGCTCACAATGTCTTCCTGCAGACCTGGCTCGAGCTTGGCGCCATCGGCGCCGTCCTCTTGCTCGGCGTGGGCCTTGCCGGCCTGTTCGCCATGGGCGCTTGGCCCAGACTGATGCAGGCGAGCGCCTACGGCCTGTTCGCCGTCTCGGTTGCGGTCGGCATTTCGGGGTTCGATATCTGGCAGACTTGGCTGCTCGGCGCGCTCGCGTTTGCCTGGAGCGCCATGATGCTTGCGGCCCGGCTTCCCGCTTTGGCGGGGCGGACGGAAGCGGAAAGGGGCCAACTCGGCCGTTCCGGAAATGCTGCTTTACCTGCCACAATAGCTTGATAGATTAGCGACATAGGACCAACGCACCGGCCGCCGGGCGAGCCTGACAGGCGACGGCGGTTCCTGGGGTTAGAGGTTAAGCACCGTGAATGGGCCGAGCGGCGATGCCCGCCCGGCTGCCGTAGCTTCGCTTGACCTGAACGGCAAGCGAAGCGAGACCGGCGACTGCGCGGGAGGTAACCCAGCGCAAGTCGCGGCCCGCGCGCGCTCGAATGCGCCGGCCAATGGCCTCCCGGCGGCAGCCGAGGGCAACGATGACACGGGCGCGTCAGCGCGGGCGCCTGCGCCTTCCATCTATGGCGCTCTCGATCTCGGCACCAAT
>JALHTP010000460.1 GCA_022865725.1 Methyloceanibacter sp.
GCCGACAGCGAGCAGCAGCTGAAGGCTAGCGTCGCCGAGCTCAGGCTCTCGCGCCGCGAGCTCGAACAGCAGAAGCAGCAGCTCGTCGATCTCGCCGAGAAATATGTGGTGGAAAAGAAGCGCGCCGAGGCCGCCAACCGCGCCAAGTCGGAGTTCCTCGCCAATATCAGCCACGAGCTGCGCACGCCGCTGAATGCCGTGATCGGCTTCTCCGAGGTGATGCAGCAGGCTCTGTTCGGCCCGCTCGGCCATCCCAAATATCAGGAATATGCGCGCGACATCTACGCGAGCGGCGCTTATCTGCTCGAGGTAATCAACGACATCCTCGACATGTCCAAGATCGAGGCCGGCCGCATGTCGCTCGACGCCGGCAGCGTCGACCTAGCCGATATCCTCGCGGACAGCATGAAGGTGGTGAGCCAGGCCGCCGCCGAGCGCAACATCACCCTCGACCGCCATGGCCCGCAGCATTTGCTGCTCGAGGCCGACCGCCGCGCGCTCAAGCAGGTGTTCCTCAACCTCCTCTCCAACGCCGTCAAGTTCACCCGCGACGGCGGCAGCGTGGACGTGCATCTGTCGCGCTCGCGCGGGCACGTGAAGATCGCCATCAAGGATACCGGCATCGGCATTCCCGAGGTCGACATCGCCAAGCTCGGCAAGCCCTTCGAGCAGGTCGAGAACCAGTTCTCCAAGAGCCATCAGGGGAGCGGGCTCGGGCTCGCCATCTCCCGCGCGCTGATCGAGCTGCATGGCGGGTCCTTGCGGATCACGAGCCGCGAAGGTCAGGGCACCACGGTCACCTGCATGCTGCCGATGCGGTCGGCGATGGCCGAAGAGGTGCACAAGCTCGCCGCCTCCGCCTGATTTTCCTGAAGCAATTCACACGACGATACGGTCGAAGGCCTCGTGCACCGCTTCGAGCGTATCTTTCAGCGTGGCTTCGAGCGTGGCGAAGTCGGGCATGTCGGAAGCCCGCGCCAGCAAATCCTTCAGCGCACGCGGCGCCTCTTCCGCCACGAAAGGCTTGTCGAGACAGAGCCTGAGCACCTGGGTCAGCGTGTGATAGAGCCGCGCCGCAGGCACCAGGATCTCGGCGTCGCCGGGGCTAAGCACCCCGGCCGCCGACAGCTTGGTCAGCGCCAGCTCGGTGTTCTGATCGAGAATTTCGGGGTGCTTCGCGGCGCTGACGATCGCAAGTAACTGGGCGATGAATTCGAGATCAATCAGCCCGCCCCGCGCCTGCTTCAGGTCCCAGATGCCGGAGCTGCCTTTGTCGTCGGCGATCTTCGCCCGCATGGCCCTGACATCTTCCGCCACTGAGGCGCGATCGCGCGGGCGCGACAGCACCTCCCTGATCGTCTCGCTGATCTGCCGCCTGAGCGAGGCCGGGCCCGTGACGACGCGCGCGCGGGCGAGCGCAAGATGCTCCCAGGTCCAGGCTGAGCTCCGCTGATAGGTGGTGAAGCTCGACAGCCTGGTCGCCACCGGGCCCTGACTGCCGGAGGGCCTAAGCCGCATGTCCACTTGGTAGAGCGAGCCCTCCGCGGTCTCCGCCGAGAGCGCCGCGATCAGGCGCTGGGTGAAGCGCGAGTAATATTGCGGTCCAGGCAGGCTGCGGGGGCCGTCGGAGTGGGCGCCCTCCCCCGCATAATCGTAGACGATGATCAGATCGAGATCCGAGCCCGCCGTCATCTCGCGCCCGCCGAGCTTGCCCATGGCAATCACCGCGGCCTGCCCGCCCGGCATGCGGCCATGGGTGCGCACAAGCTCGGCCTCGACCTGCTCGGCAAGCGCCTCGATCAACGTCTCGGCAAGACCGGCGTAAGCGGCTCCCGCCTGCCGCGCCGAGAGCGTGCCCGAGATCACCCTGACGCCGACGAGGAAGGCCTGCTCGCGGCCGATGATGCGGGCACGGTCGAGCGCGTCCTGATAGTCGCTTGCCTCGGCGAGCGCCGCCGCGACCAGCTCTTTCAGCTTGGCGGGGGTCGGCACCGCGCCGAAGAAGCCTGGATCGAGCACGGCATCGAGCAGCCGCGGTCTCCGGCCGATGATGCGGGCGAGCCTGGGCGCCGTCCCCATGATGTCGGCGATCAGCCGCAAGAGGCTCGGATTGGCGGCAAGCAGCGAGAACAGCTGCACGCCCGCCGGCATCTCGGCGATCACCCTGTCGAAGGTGGCGAGCGCGAGATCGGGCTCGGCGGTGCGGCCGAAGGCATCGAGCAGCGAGGGAAGGAACTCGGTCAGCCGCTCCCGCGCCCGCGCGCTTCGCGTTGCCACATAGCGGCCGGACTGCCAGGCGCGGATAGCGGCGATCGCGGCTTGAGGATTGCCGAAGCCAAGCCGCTCCAGGGCGGCAAGTGCGGCAGGATCGGCTTCATCGGCCGCCACGACAATTCTTGGCGCGGATGCGGGCGGCTCGGGCAGCTTCTCGAACAGGGCGCCGTAATGGGCTTCGACGCGCTTGAACTTCGCCAGCAGCGCGTCGCCGAATGCATTCGTATCGGCAAAGCCCGAAAGCCTCGCCACGCGGTCGAGCTCCTCCTGCTCGGCCGGAATGATATGCGTCTGCTGGTCGCCTACCATTTGCAGCCGGTTCTCGATGCGGCGCAGGAAAAGATAGGCGGCCGTGAGATCGCTCGCAGCCTCCTCCGCGATCCAGCCCCCCGCGGCCAGCCGCTTAAGCGTCTCGATGGTGCCGCGGGTTCTGAGTTCCGGGTGACGGCCTCCGGCGATGAGCTGCTGGGTTTGGGCGAAGAACTCGATGTCGCGAATGCCTCCGCGGCCGAGCTTGATATCGTGCCCCTCGACCGCGATGGCGCCGTGGCCTTTGAATTCATGCACGCGCCGCTTCATGGCGTGGATGTCGGCGACCGCCGCGAAGTCGAGATATTTGCGCCAGACGAAGGGAGCGAGCTGGCCCAGGAACTCCTCGCCGGCCTCGATATCGCCGGCGGCGATCCGCGCCTTGATCAGGGCGGCGCGCTCCCAGTTCTGCCCGAAGCCTTCGTAATAGATGAGGCCGGCGTCGGTCGAGAGCGCGATCTGGGTCGCGCCCGGATCGGGCCTGAGCCTGAGATCGGTGCGGAACACATAGCCGTCGGCCGTATGCTCTTGCAGGAGCCGCACCAGTTCGCGGGTCAGCCGCACGAAGAAAGTCGACGGCTCGATCTCGGGCTTAAGCCCCGCGCGATCGGCGTCGTAAAAGACGATGATGTCGATGTCGCTCGAATAATTCAGCTCGAACGCGCCGAGCTTGCCCATGGCGATGATGAAATAGCCGGGCGCGGGCGAGAGCACATCTGTTTGCGGCGCGATCTGGCCGGCTTCGCGCGCCTTGCGGAACAGAAACGCCGTCGCCTGCTCGAGCGCCGCATCGGCGGCGGCGCTCATGGCGTCAAGCGTCGCTTCGGTCGGCCAGACCCCGCCAAGATCGGCGAGACCCGTAAGCAGAGCCATGCGGCGCTTGAAGTGGCGCAACAGCGCCATGGCCTCCTTCGCGCCAGGCGCCTCAGCGACCGCGGCGGCGAGCGCTGCCCGCGCCTCTGTCAGATGCGCGTCAGGATCGCGCAACAGGCATTCGGCGAGAGTTGCCGGGTCCCTGAGCGTAAGCGAGGTGAGATAGGGGGAGCAGGAGAAGATCGCCGTAAGCAGCTCGCGGAGCTTTGGCGCCTCGCCGAGGAGCTTCCTGGCAGCAGCAAGATCGGGAGCCTCGCCGAGAGACTTGGTGAGGCTTTCCAGCGCATCGTCGCCCCGCGCCGCGTCGTAGACGCGCGGGCACTCGGTGATGCGCTCGAAGAACGCCGTCACGCCGGCCTGATCTCTGCTCCTAAGGACGCTTGGTGCGGCGCCCCGTTGACAAGCGCCTCGCCGTCCATCGGCAAGGCGAGAATGACCCTGAGCCCGGGCTCGTTGTCCTCGAGTCTCAGACTGCCACCATGCAACCGCGCCACGGCCGCGACAAGACTCAAACCTAGTCCGCTGCCTGGCTCGGACCGGCTCGCTTCCAGCCGGACGAAGCGGTCGAGCACCCGCTCGCGGTCGGAAACCGGCACGCCGGGCCCCCGATCGGTCACCATGATCTCGGCGATCGATCCCTTGGCCTTGGCGCTCACCTCCACCTCGGGCTTCACGCCGCTGCCGCGCTCCGCCGCCTCGGCCGTCCCATATTTGATCGCATTGTCGATAAGATTGGCGATGGCCTGGCCGAGCAACTGGCGGTCGGCGCGGATGAAGATCGGGACTTCAGCCTCGGCCTTCAGCTCGATCCCGCGTTCCTCAGCGACCGGCTCGTAAAGCTCGGCCACGTCGCGCAACAGGGCCGACACATCGAGCGTCTCGCGGTTCTCGCCGCCGGCGCCGGCCTCGAGCCGCGCAATCGAGAGCAGCGCATTGAACGTCTTGATCAGCCCGTCGGCCTCCTCGATGGTCCGCTCCAGCGCCTCGCGATAGACCGGCTCACCGTAAGGCTCGCGTAACGCCGCCTCGACGCGATTGCGCAGGCGGCTGAGGGGCGTCTTCAGGTCGTGAGCGATATTGTCCGAGACCTCACGCATGCCCGCCATCAGCTGCTCGATGCGCGCGAGCATGAGATTGAGGCTCTCCGAGAGCCGGTCCAGCTCATCGCCCGAACCATTGACCGGCAGGCGCCCCGTGAGATCGCCCCCCATGATGGTACGCGTGGTGGCGGATACGGCATCGATACGGGCCAGCAGCTTTCGGCTCACCCAATAGCCGCCGCCGATGCCGAACACGGCCATGACGCCCAGCCCCCACAGCATTGCCGAGCGCACCATGCGGGCAAGCTCGCGGCGGTCCTCGATGTCACGGCCGACGATCAGCCGGTACCCGCTCGGCAAGCGGAACACATTGGCGAAGGCAAGCCGGTTCTCGACGCCCCCCGCCGCCGGGCGCCGATAGACGAATTCGACGGGCCCCAGGCTATTCCACAGATCGGGCGACACGGCGCTGAGATTGCCGGCGAGCCTTCGGCCTTCGCTGTCGGCCACGAGATACAGGCTGTTGCCGGGGGTCCCGCTGCGCTCGGCCACGGTGCGGACGAGTTGTTGCAGCCCCCCCGCCCGATATTGCTCGGCGAGCCCTTTGAGCTCGGCGTCGATCGTCTGGTTGAGCTGCCGCGAGAGCAGAACCGTGGTGTTCCAATAGATATAGGCGATGGCGACGATGGCCGCCGCGCTGAACAGCGCAAGATAGGTAAGCGATAAACGGAAGGTGGTGGTCCGGAAAAGCTTAGTGAGCGCTGTCACGGATGGTGTAGCCGGCGCCGCGGACCGTGTGCAGGAGGGGGTTCCCAAAGTTTTTGTCGATCTTGGACCGAAGCCTGGAAATGTGGACGTCGATGACATTGGTCTGCGGGTCGAAATGATAATCCCATACGCTCTCGAGCAACATGGTGCGCGTCACCACCTGACCGGCATGCTTCATCAGATATTCGAGCAGGCGAAACTCGCGCGGCTGCAACATAATGGCTTCGCCCGCGCGCGTCACCTTGTGTGACAGGCGGTCGAGCACGAGGTCGCCCACCACGAAACGCGTGCTGCCCTCCTCGGGAGAGGTGCGCCGCGCCAGCGCCTCGATGCGGGCGAGCAGCTCGCTGAAGGCGTAGGGCTTGGTGAGATAATCGTCGCCGCCGGCGCGCAAGCCCTTGACCCGATCGTCGACCTCGCCAAGCGCGCTCAGGATCAGCGCCGGCGTCCGGTTGTCCTCGGTGCGCAGCGCCTGGATCACCGCAAGCCCGTCGCATTTCGGCAGCATGCGGTCGACGATGAGCACGTCATAGGCGTTGGCGCGTGCAAGATCGAGCCCGGTCTGACCGTCGCCGGCATATTCGGCGACATGGCCCGACTCTTTCAGCGCCCGCTTGAGGAAGGTTGCAGTCTCCTGATCGTCCTCGATGACCAGCACACGCATGGTTGGGGATCTCCGGGACGACGCTGCTTCAGATTGAGATAAGGACATGGATCGGCGAGTCCTGACGGTGGAGGGTGGGCGGCGCGGTGGGGGGAAACCGCGCCGCCCTCCGGCTAGAAGGCGTCTTTAAGCCTTCTTCAGGGAAAGCGCCACGAAGCGCGTCTGATCGCCGGTTTTAACCTGCATGAGCACCTTGATCGTGTCCTTCTCCGTCTTGGCGCCGGCGATGGCCTTCTTCACGCCAGCGGCGACATCGGATGGATCGGACACGTTGACGCCGGCCACCTGGAGGATGACGTCGCCGGGCTTCAAGCCCTTGTCGGCGGCATCGCTCGCGGGGTCGACCTCGGTGATCACTACGCCTTCGTCACCGGCGCCAGGGAACTTGGCGGCCGGAGCCAGAGACAAGCCGAGATCCTTCATTTGCTCGCCCGTGCTGGGCTTTTCGGGTTCGAGCGCGGCCATCTTGCTGTTGTTCGGAAAGGTGCCCAGCTTCATGGTGACGTCGCGCTTCTCGCCGTAGCGGACGATCGCGAGCTTCACGTCCGTGTCCGGATGCAGCTCGGCGATCTTGCGGGCGAGGTCGCGCGAGTCGTCGATCTTCTCGCCGTTCACCTCGACGATCACGTCGCCGGCCTTGAGGTCCTGCTTGGCCGCAGGTCCGTCCTCGGTCACCTTGGTGATCATGGCGCCTTTGGCTTCCGCCAATCCGATCGAGTCGGCGATGTCGTCGCTCACATTCTGGATGACGACGCCGAGCCAGCCGCGATCCACGCTGCCGTGGCTTTGGAGCTCGGTGACCACCTCCTTGAGGAGGGCCGCCGGAACCGCGAAGGCGATGCCGACATTGCCGCCGCTGGGCGAGAAAATGGCCGTGTTCATGCCGACCACCTTGCCGTCGAGGTCGAAGCTCGGCCCGCCCGAATTGCCGCGGTTTACCGCCGCGTCGATCTGCAGATAGTCGTAGGGGCCCGAGCCGATATCGCGGTTATGCGCCGAGATGATGCCGGCCGTCACCGTCCCGCCGAGACCGAACGGGTTGCCGACAGCGAGAACCCAGTCGCCGACGCGCGGATCCTTGCCTGAGAACTCGACGAAGGGAAACGTCTTGCCCTCGGCATTGACCTTGATCAGCGCCACATCGGTGCGCGGGTCGGCGCCGACGAGCTTGGCGGGGAATTTGTCGCCGTTCTCGAGCGTCACCGTGATGTCGTCGGCATCCTCGACCACGTGGTTGTTGGTCACGACCAAACCGTCGGCCGAGATGAAGAAGCCGGAGCCTTGCGCCAAGCTCGGGGTCGGCTTGGTCGGCGCGTTCGGCATGCCTTTGCGGAACTGCTTGAAGAAGTCGTAGAGCGGGTTGTCCTCTGGGAGGTCGGGCATACCCGGAATCTGCTGGTCGTTCTCGGCGACCTTGGCGTCGCCTTTGACGTTGATGCTCACCACGGCCGGACTTACCTTCGCCACAAGATCGGCGAAGCTCAGCGGCGCGCGGCCATAAGGCGTTTCGATGGTCGGCTGGGTGGCCGTCTCGGCGGCGGCGAAGGGCACGCTGTTGCCGAGCGTCAGCCCCAATGCGCCCGTGGCGATCAGCGCGGCAGCGGCGAGGAGCGCGGGCTTGCGGGACAGTTTCCGCGAGCTTTGGCTCTCATTCGCAGCAGAGCTCTGGTCAAGTTTCATGAAGTCACCTCTCTCCTGGAAAAAACTGCCCGAAAGATAGCCTTGCATCGACGAAGGAGCGAGGCATCTGAGGGCAACATATAAGCCCTCGCCGATTACGCCGCTGTTTCGGCGGCATTAAATTTCAGTAAGGTTCTTGGGGAAAACCGCCCGCGGCGAGGGCTTTTCGCCCCGCTGGTCCAAAAGTTGGAGCCTCAGCGCCTGTCCAGCAACCGCTTCAGCCGGCGCTCCTCGTTAACGCTGAGCGGCGCCAGCGCCTGCGCCGCCTCCCGCCGCCGCCGATAGGCGAACCAGATCAGGCCGAGCGCCGCCGCGAAGACGGCCGGCGTCGCCAGCCAGAGCAGCAAAGTATGCGAGGAAAGCCGGGGCTTGAGCAGCACGAATTCGCCATAGCGCGCCACCACGAAATCGACGATCTCCTGATCGCTGTCGCCGGCCTTCAGCCTCTCCCGCACCAGCAGCCTCAAATCCTTGGCCAAGGGCGCGTCGGAATCGTCGATCGACTGGTTCTGGCAGACCAGGCAGCGCAAACCCGCCGAGATCGCCCGCGCCCGGGCCTCGAGCGCCGGGTCCGGCAGCACTTCGTCGGGTTGGACGGCCTGCGCCGCGCTCGCAAGGAGAAGACAGAGGGCGAGCGACAGGAGGAGGGCTGAGCCGAAGCGGCGGAGTTTCATGGCGTCACTTGCCTGCGGCGACTGGAATCGCCTTCGCATCGGCCCGCTTCGGCGCACCGACGCGCAAGCGGCGGTCGGAGAGCGACACGGCGCCGCCAAAGAACATTACCAGCGCGCCGAGCCAGATGAGACGCACAAGCGGATTGAAATAGAGCCGGACGCTGTAGGCGCCGTCCTTCAGCTGATCGCCGAGCACCGCATAGAGGTCGCCGCGCCAGCTCGCATGAATGCCGGCCTCGGTGGTGGCGCTCCGCTCGACGGTGAACTCGCGCTTTGACGGGGTGAGCTCGGTCACTGCCTTGCCGCCGCGCGTCACCTCGAACAGCGCGACCCGCTCGCGATAATTCGGCCCTTGGCGAGGAGCGACGCCCTTGAAGGCCAGCGTGTAGCCCGCGATGTCCGCCGTATCGCCAGGTTTCAGCGCCAGGATCGCTTCCGACCGCCAGGCCGTCGTGGCCACGATGCCGATGACCGCGAGCCCGAGGCCTGAATGGGCGAGCGCCGTCCCATAGGCCGCACGCGGCAGATTGCGAAGCCTGCGCCAGGCCTCCGCCGGGGAGCCGTGCGCGAGCTTCACCCGATAAGCGATCTCGGTCAGCGCGCCCATGACGAGCCAGACGCCGAGCCCGATGCCGAACGGCGCAAGCCATGGACCGCGCTGGCGGAAGGCGAGCAGCAGGACGGCGATCACAAGCGCCACACAGGCAGCGGCCGTCAGGCGCTGCGCGGCCGCCATGAGGTCCCCTCGTTTCCACGCCAGCAGCGGCCCGAACGGGACGGCGATGAGGAGCGGCAAGATGAGCGGCGCGAAAGTGAAATTGAAGAAGGGCGCCCCGACCGAGATCTTGTCGCCGGTCAGCGCCTCAAGCGCGAGCGGATAGAGCGTGCCGACGAACACGGCGGCGCATGCGGTGGTGAGCAGGAGGTTGTTCAGCACGAGAGCGCCCTCGCGGCTGATCGGCGCGAACAGGCCGCCTTTGGTGAGGAGCGGCGCGCGCCAGGCGAAC
>JALHTP010000461.1 GCA_022865725.1 Methyloceanibacter sp.
CCTGGTCGATCTCGCCGGTGAAGTCCGGCAGCTTGGCCTCGATCTGCGCGGCTGTCGGGCGCTGGTCGCTTCCCGCCACCATCTTGCCCATCGCATCGTCGGTATCGGTCTCGACGCCGAAGCGGACGGTGAAGCGATACTCCTTGCTGCCCTCGACCACGAACGGAACGGTCTTGGTCGCCTCGCCGAGCGCGATCGGGAGCACCCCTGTGGCAAGCGGATCGAGGGTTCCCGCGTGCCCCGCTTTGGCTGCGTCGTAGAGGCGCTTCACGCGGGCGACGGCTTGCGTCGAGGTCATGCCTTGCGGCTTGTCGAAGATGAGCCACCCATTGATGGGTAAGCCTTTGCGCCGCCGCGCCATCGCTTCTGGCCCGCCGTCTTCGCGCTAGCCGTCGAGGTCGCGGGCGACCTTCGGCGAGGCGAGCAGCTCGTCGATCCGGGCCGAGGCTGCGAAGGTCGTGTCCACCTTGAACCTGAGCTCAGGCATGAATTTCATGCTGACCCGCTTCGCCACTTCGCCCCTAAGGAACCGCTTGTGCTTGTCGAGCTGGGCGACCGCCTCGTCAGCCTCGCTGCTGCCGCCGCCGAGCGGGATCACATAGACCGTGGCGAGCTTGAGGTCGGGCGACATGCGCACCTGAGGCACAGTGAGCGAATGCCGGCTCAACACATCGTC
The DNA here is from genome assembly GCA_022865725.1 of Methyloceanibacter sp. GTDB lineage: Bacteria > Pseudomonadota > Alphaproteobacteria > Rhizobiales > Methyloligellaceae > Methyloceanibacter. The sequence continues at coordinate 677 of JALHTP010000461.1, forward strand.
GACGATCTCCCCGCGTGAGAAAATGTCGGCAAGCGCGTGCCGGATCGTCTCGCCGACTTTCAACTGGCGTTGGGAGGGCATCTTGCCCTTATCGCGCGCGACCATCTGCTTGGCTCTTGAAAATGGGGACCGGCTTAAGCCCGGCGGATCGCGGATTACAGAGTGCGCTGGATGTGCTCGACCTCGAAGCACTCGATGACGTCGCCGGCGCGCATGTCCTGATAGCCCTCGAACGCCATGCCGCACTCCTGGCCCGCGATCACCTCGCGCACCTCGTCCTTGAAGCGTTTCAAGGTCGAAAGCTTGCCTTCATGGACCACGACGTTATCGCGGATGAGCCGGACCTGAGCGCCACGCTCCACCTTGCCCTCGGTTACGCGGCAGCCGGCCACCTTGCCCACCTTGGAGATGGTGAACACCTCCAGGATCTCGGCATTGCCGAGGAAGGTCTCGCGCCGCGTGGGCGCGAGCATGCCGGACATGGCCTGCTTCACCTCGTCGACCAGGTCGTAGATGACGGCGTAATAGCGGATCTCGACGCCGTCGCGCTCGGCGGCCTGCCGGGCTTGCGCGTTGGCGCGCACATTGAAGCCGAGCACGACCGCGCCCGAGGTCGCGGCGAGTCCCACATCGGACTCGGTGATGCCACCGACGCCGGCATGGATGATGCGCGCGCGCACTTCGTCGGTTCCCATCTTGTCGAGCGCCGCAACGATGGCCTCGACCGAGCCTTGCACGTCGCCTTTGACCAGCAGCGTGAACTCCTTGGTGCCGGCGGCCTTCAGATTGCTCATCATCTGTTCGAGGCTGCCGCGGGCGCCGGCAACCGCCTGGCGTTTGCGCCGCTCGCGCACGCGATAGTCGGTGATCTCCCGCGCGCGCGCCTCGTTCTCGACCACGGCGAACTGATCGCCGGCCTCAGGCGCGGAGTCGAAGCCGAGCATCTCGACCGGAACCGACGGGCCGGCGCTTGTCACCTGCTCGCCCAGCTCGTTGATCAGCGCGCGCACACGGCCATAGGCCGAGCCCGCCACGACGAGGTCGCCGAGATGCAGCGTGCCGCGCTGGATCAGCGCCGTGCCGACCGGGCCGCGGCCGCGCTCGAGCTTGGCCTCCACGATCACGCCCTCGGCGGGGCGATCGGGATTGGCGGTGAGCTCCAGCACCTCGGCCTGTAGCGCGATCGCCTCGAGCAGCCTGTCCAGGCCGGTCTTCTTCAGCGCCGAGACCTCGATCTCCAGCGTATCGCCGCCGAGACTCTCCACCACGATTTCCTGGCTCAACAGCTCGGTGCGCACGCGCTGAGGATCGGCGCCTTGCTTGTCGATCTTGTTGATGGCGATGATCATCGGAACGCCGGCGGCCTTGGCATGATTGATGGCTTCGACCGTCTGCGGCTTGACCCCGTCGTCGGCGGCCACCACCAGCACCACGATGTCGGTCACCTGAGCGCCGCGCTGCCGCATGGCGGTGAAGGCCTCGTGGCCCGGCGTGTCGATGAAAGTGATCTTGTTGCCGAGCGGCGTCACCACCTGGTAGGCGCCGATATGCTGCGTGATGCCGCCGGCCTCCTGGCTTACGACATTGGTCGTGCGGATCGCGTCGAGCAGCGAGGTCTTGCCGTGATCGACATGGCCCATGATGGTGACGATGGGCGCGCGCGGTTGCAGGTCCTCGGCATGGTCCTCCTCGCCGATGAAGCCTTCCTCGACATCGGCCTCCGAGACGCGCCTGGCCGTATGCCCGAACTCCTCGGCGACGAGCTGAGCGGTGTCGGCGTCGATCACGTCGGTGATCTTGCGCATCTCGCCGTCCTTCATCAGGAATTTGATGACGTCGACGCCACGCTCGGCCATGCGGTTGGCGAGCTCCTGGATGGTGATGATTTCGGGGATCACGACATCGCGCTGGATCTTCTGCTGTGCCAGCGGCCCGGTGATCTGCTTTTTCTGACGCTCCTGGCGGCGCTTCAGCGAGGCAAGGCTCCGCTGGCGCTGCTCCTCGTCGAGCGCATTGATGATGGTCAGCCGGCCGCGGACCCGGCGTTCGTCGCCGCGGCGGGGTGCCGTGACGCTCTTCTTGTGACGAGCGTCGGGCGTGCGGGCTGGCTCTTCCGCCTCCTCTTTGGGGAGGTGCTTGCGCGCGGTCTCCTCGCCGATCTTACGCGCCTTGGCCTCGGCTTGGTGTCGCTCGTCTTCCTTGCGCTGGCGGTCGTCGGCCTCGTCCCGCTCTTTGCTGCGCTGCTCTTCCGTGACGACGTGGAGCGCCGCCGTTTCCTTCGCCTTCTCGCGCTCTACGGCATCACGCTGACGAGAGTCGGTAAGCGCGCGCATGCGCGCATCCTTCTCCTCCTCGGAGAGTTGCGGCAGCACGACGCGGGCTAGACGCGATCGAGCATCGTCATGAACGGGTTTCTGAGCCGGCTCGGCGACACGCGGCGCCGGTGCCGCCTCTTCGACGGGCTGCGCCGCCCCACCCGCGCCGACCGCCCGGCGCTTCTTCTTCTCGACCAGGACGGACTTCGAGCGCCCATGGCTGAAGCTCTGGCGCACATGGCCGGACTCGACCGTCCGGCGCACATTCAGCGTCATTTTGCGCCCTTCGCGAGCGGCTTTTTCTTCAGTTTCGTTGGTCTCACTCATTCTTTGTCCGTATCCGATCCATTCTGGTTGGCGAACGCAGCGCTGCCCTTGCGGTAGCGCTCCACGCGCGCGGCCGCCGCGAGGAATTTCCGAGCCGCTCCACCCTGGATTAGGGCTGCATGTATCACATTTGTCCGGCCCGATGCCAAACTCAAGTCATCCACGCCAAACGCGCGGACAACGGGAGCCGGGCTCCCCTCCCGCATTCCCCGGGCCTTGCCGTCAAGCTTGCGGCAACCATCCTCCGCGGCTTCCTGGGCATGCACCAGGGCGAGCACCCGGCCTTTGGCGATGGCCTCCTCGACCTTGGCATGGCCGAACACCGCCTCGCCGGCCTTGTTGGCAAGGGCGAGCGCCGAAAGCGCCGCATCGGCGAGAAGCCTGTCCACCTGGGCGGCAAGGCTTTCCGGCACCTTGGCTTCGGTCTTGAGCGCCCGGGCGAAGACGTTGCGTTTGGCCGCTTCAGCCACACGATCATGGGCAGCGGTGAGCCACACTCCGCGGCCCGGCAGCCTTTCCTTGAGGTCGGGAACGACGGCGCCGTCAGGGCCGAGCACGAAGCGGATCAGATCGTCCTTGGGTCTCCGCGCGCGGGTGAGCGCACAGCGGCGGACGGCGTTGTCATCGCCGTCATCGTCCTCGTGGTCCTGCTCAGCCGCTGCTTGCCGCAAAGGTGATCTCCTGGCCGCCTCATCAGGCGCTCGCGCCGGTTGGTGTAGCCGTGGCGTCGGCCGTCTCGGCGCCCTCATGAGCCGCGCCGTCCTCGCCCTCGCCTTCGGCAGGCTCGGGCACCAGGTCAGCCTCGCTGATCCACCCCGCCTTGACGCGGGCCGCCAGGATCAAACCCTCGACCTGGGTTTTGGTCAGGCCGAAGCTGTCGAGAATGCCCTCATGGCGGATGGTTTCTTTGTCCTTGCGCTCGCTCCAGCCCGCCAGGTCGTCGGTGGCGCAATCGGCCAGGTCCTCGACCGAC
>JALHTP010000462.1 GCA_022865725.1 Methyloceanibacter sp.
AGGCTGCACGTCGGGAGCGGCGATCGGCGCATAGGTGGCGGTCGCGAGCCAGACCGCAGTCGCGCTGACAAGGATAGTTCCCAAAGTGCTGCTCATCGGCGCATTCGGAAACGAGTGTTTTGTCATCGTGCGGGTCATGGCGAAGATCCTTGGGTCGCGTGTTCGATGGCTGAGGGGAGCTAGGCGCCAAGCACCGGGCTGATTGACTGCACGGTTGCGATCCAGACGGAGGCGAGGCTGAGGATCGTGCCGAACGTGCTGCACACCAGAACGTAGGGGAAAGACGTGTCGGTGAAGCTGGTCATGTCGTGTTCCTCTCTTGAACCGCCGCTCAAGACCGTTCTTGAGCTCGAAGCGTGAGAGGATGATGCCGCAGCGCCTGGATTCCCGCTGTGGCATTTGTCACACCGCGGAACTCGCTGATTTCCCCCAAATTTGGCCTGAACCAGGCTCCTGCCGCCAGGCCCCAGACAGGCCCTGTGACCTGCACCACAAACCTGCCACGCGCCGGATGTAGTCAGCCTGGATCGGCCGCGACATTGCGACCCGCGCCTCGACATTGTGACGACGCTGTCGCGGGGGCGCGCAAATTCGCTATAATTGGCTTAAGGGAGACTGGTGTCCCGCCGAATGGCAACGCTTGGCTTGAGATGAGGGCTGCGAATTGAGCTTCTCGATGGCGCGCTACGCGACCGCGCGTTACTCCGTCAAGGAGGCGCGTGAGGCCGTTTGGGCCCGGCGCGTGGCGCTGTTCTTCGTCCAGCTCCTGATCCTGACGGTGCTCCTGCACCGCTTCGCCTCGTTGACCACGCCCGCGGCGATGAACCTTATCGCCGTGTCGATCGCCGGGCTCTTCCTCGCCATCGGCATCGCCGTCGGCTCCGTCGTGCGCATCTGGTTCGGCGGCCAATCCGGCGCGTCCCAGGCCTTTGCCGCCATCCTCATCGCCTGCGTCGGTCTTGCGGCGCCTCTTTATTTTCTCTCGCTCGCCCTCACCCTGCCGCGCTTGACCGACGTCGAGACGACGCCCGATGAGCCGCTCGATTTCAAGATGCTGGCGGGCATGCGCCCCGCCGGCTCCAATCCCATCACCGAGCCGGACGAGGCAGAAATCGAGGCGCAGGACCAGGCCTATCCCGATATCGGACCGATGGCGCTCGAGCGCTCGGCGCCCGAAGTGTTCAGCCTGGTGCATGAGGCGGTCGAGCGGCTCGGCTGGACCATCGTCCTCAACGAGGCGCCCGGCGAGACTGGCGCCGGCCGCATCGAGGCGACCGACCGCACCCTGATCATGGGCTTCACCGACGATGTGGTCGTCCAGGTCAAAGGCGACGACGCGCACACCGTCATCGACGTCCGCTCGGTGTCGCGCTACGGCCTGCACGACCTCGGCGCCAATGCCAAGCGCATCCGCGACTTGTTTGCCGAAGTCACTGCGGCGCTGGAGAAGGGCGAGAAGACCATGCTCGAACAGGCGGCCCCCAAGAAAGTGGAGCCTGCCGGCAAGCCGGTGCCAACTAAGAAGGGCTCGAAGAAGGGCGGAGGTAAGAAGCGCTCAACCAATCGGCCGGCCCCTCAGCCGTTACTATCTCCCGATTGATGAGATGCTCGAGATGCGCGAGCACCGAGAGCGCCGCCGCCTCCTTCAGCCCGGCATCGAGCGTGCCGTAGAGCCTCTCGACGATGCGCGGGATGGTGCCGACGCCATCGTCTAGGCAGGCAAGGATCGTCTGCTCCCGCCACTTCCGGTGCATGATATAGGCCTTGACCACGCGTTGCGGCGTCTGGATGCGGCCGCCATGCGCCGGCAGGAAAATCTTGTCGTGGCGCTGCATCAGCCTCTCCAGCGAGGCGAGGAACTGCGCCAGATTGCCCTCGGGCGGCGCGATCGCGGTGGTGTTCCATCCCATCACGTGATCGCCGGTGAAGACGGTGCGCTTGCCGACCAGCGCGAAGCAAAGATGGTCCGGCGCGTGGCCGGGCATATGCAGGACATCGAGGGCGAAGCCCGGTCCCCTGACCGTGTCGCCGTCCTCGAGTCTTCGGTCCGGCACGAAGGACTGATCGACGAAGCCATCGCCGAGACCCGGCGCGCCGGCGCCGCGCGGCGTGCCGGTCGGCCCGAAGGCGGCGATCTCTCCGCCGGCGAGCGCCTGCAAAGCGCGCGCCCCGTCGCAATGGTCGCGATGGCTGTGGGTGACGAGGATATGCGTGAGGCGCTCGCCCAGAATCGCGCCGGCGATGGCTTTCAGATGGCGTTCGTCGGCGGGACCCGGATCGATGACGGCAATCTCTCCGCAGCCGACCAGATAGGTGTTGGTGCCGAGAAAGGTGTAGGGGCCGGGATTGTTGGCAACGATGCGCCTTATGCCGGGCGCCACCTCTTGGGCGACGCCATAGTCGACATCCTGGCTGCGATTGAAGGCAAGCTCCGCCGACATGCTCTCTAGCGTTGTGTTGGTCTTCTGGTCGAACCCGCAAGTCATTCTAGCGGAGCGCAGGGGCGGCGGGAGCGCCACCTTCCTGGGAGCGTTAACTTTTCCATCGTTTTTTGCGCAAAATGTGGCCCGGCACAAGCACTTGGGTAGAACTGCCGCTTTGGCCGCAGGCTAGCGCGGAAATGGTGCCAAGCCTGAGAAACCCCAAAGCGAGAGTAAGTGCGTAGGAAGACCGGAAGATCGGCGACAAATCCGCGACCTCCGGATGTTCGCTGTCCAGGGCTTGCCGTAAACGCCTCAATATGAGCCGGTGCATCTGCGGTAGCGATCCCACCAATAGGGGCTACCCGTGGCTACGGCGCGCCGATAAAGGTAGCCGCATCCGCCGCCGTAAGAATAGAGCGGGAGGCCGTACCGGG
>JALHTP010000463.1 GCA_022865725.1 Methyloceanibacter sp.
CGAGACCGCCTGGGGCGGCATCGATTTCCTGGTCCATGCCGTCGCCTTCTCCGACAAGGAAGAGCTCGACGGGCGCTATGTGGATACGACCCAGGACAACTTCACCCAGACGCTGCTGATCTCCTGCTATTCCTTCACCGCGCTCGCCAAGCGCGCCGAGGCGCTAATGCCGCATGGCGGCTCGCTGCTCACGCTCACTTATTACGGCGCCGAGAAGGTGATGCCCCATTACAATGTGATGGGGGTGGCCAAGGCCGCGCTCGAGGCGAGCGTGCGCTATCTGGCCACCGATCTCGGCAAGGGCGCCATCCGCGTCAACGCCATCTCGGCAGGGCCGATCAAGACTTTGGCGGCCTCCGGCATCGCCGACTTCCGCTATATCCTCAAATGGAACGAGGTGAACTCGCCGCTCCGGCGCACGGTCAGCATCGAGGAAGTTGGCGCCGGCGCGCTCTATCTCCTGTCGGATCTCGGGCGGGGCGTGACCGGCGAGATCCTGCATATCGATGCGGGCTACCACGTGGTTGGCATGAAGAACGAGGACGCCCCCGACATCCCCCTGGCGAAGGGGTAGCGGCGCGGGCCTACTCGGGCGCTCCGAAAGAGTTTGTTGCGAAGTTCGCGCTAGGCTCCATCGCTGGACGCCGCCTCGCCACGCTCTTAAAAGAACCCATGTCGCACAACAGCTTCGGCCATCTGTTCCGCATCACCACCTGGGGCGAGAGCCACGGGAAGGCGATCGGCTGCGTGGTGGATGGCTGCCCTCCAGGCATCCCCATCACCGAGGCGGAGATCCAGGCTTTTCTCGACAAGCGGAAGCCCGGCCAGTCGCGCTACACCACCCAGCGCCAGGAGCCCGACCAGGTGCGCATCCTCTCCGGCGTGTTCACCGGCGAAGACGGCGCGCAGGTCACCACGGGAACGCCGATCGCGCTCGAGATCGAGAATGTCGATGCACGCTCCAAGGACTACGGAGATATCAAAGACAAGTTCCGCCCGGGCCACGCCGACTATACCTATTTCCTGAAATACGGCTTGCGCGACTGGCGAGGCTCAGGCCGCGCCTCGGCGCGCGAGACCGCTTGTCGCGTTGCCTCAGGCGCCATCGCGCGCAAGGTCGTGCCGGGGATGCGCGTGCGCGGCGCGCTCACCCAGATCGGGCCTTACGAGATCGACCGCAGCAATTTCGATTGGGACGAGGTGGAGCGCAATCCGTTCTTCTGTCCCGACGCCAAGACGGCGCGGGTCTGGGCCGAGTTTCTTGACCAGGTGCGGAAGAAGGGCTCCTCGGCGGGCGCCATCATCGAGATCGTGGCCGAAGGTGTTCCGCCGGGGCTCGGCGCGCCCATCTACGGCAAGCTCGACCAGGACATCGCCTCGGGGCTGATGAGCATCAATGCGGTGAAGGGGGTCGAGATCGGCGCCGGTTTCGCCGCCGCGGCGCTCTCGGGCGAGGAGAACGCCGACGAGATGCGCATGAAGAAAGACGGGACACCGGAGTTCCTGTCGAACAATGCCGGGGGCATTCTCGGCGGCATCTCTACCGGTCAGCCCATCGTCGCGCGCTTCGCGGTGAAGCCAACCTCCTCGATCCTGACCCCGCGCCGCACCGTCGACGAAGCCGGCAACGACACCGAGATCTCGACCAAAGGCCGCCACGATCCTTGCGTCGGCATTCGCGCGGTGCCGATCGGCGAGGCGATGGTCGCCATCGTGCTCGCCGACCATTACCTCCGCCACCGCGGCCAGACCGGCAAGGGCTAGGCTTCCTCCATTGCTTGTCATCGCCCGGCTTGACCGGCGATCCAGTAGCCCCGGAATTCGAAACTCAATTGTGGCCGGTGATTATTGGATGCCCGCCTTCGCGGGCATGACAAACCCTAGCGCACGAGATGCGCCACCATTTCGACATGCGGCGAGAAGAGGAACTGATCGACAGGCACGATGCGGGCGATGCGGTACCCGCCATCGACCAGGATGCGGAGATCGCGCGCGAGCGTGCCCGGATTGCAGGAGACCGCCACGAGCCTCGGCACCTCCGACTTGGCAAGCGCCTCGGCTTGCGCCGCAGCGCCGGCCCGCGGTGGATCGAACACCGCCGCATCGTAGGCTTGCAGCTCCTTCGGGCTGAGGGGCTCGCGGAACAAATCGCGGACTAGCCCGCGCACCGGCTTCAGCTTCGGCGTCTTGCGCGCCGCCTCCGTAAGCGCCTGAAGCGCCGCCTCGTCGGCCTCGAAGGCATCGACCGCGGCGTCTCCGGCAAGCGCAAAGGTGAATGTGCCAAGGCCCGCGAAGAGGTCGGCGACGCGCTTCGCGCCCCCTGCCCCTTCGCGCACCAATCCCACCAGAACCGCTTCCGCCTCGCGCGATGCCTGGAGGAAAGCGCCGGCAGGCAGCCTCACTCTGGCGCCAGAGAGGACGATCTCCGGCGAAGGCGCCGGCCCGATGCTCTCGCCATCGGCGTTAAGCCGCGCCACGCCGAGCGAAGCGGCCTTCCCGGCAAAGGCGCCCAGGGAGGCGGGCGTCGGCCTGATGCCTTCGACCACGATATCGAGGCCGCTCTCGGTCTCGGTCACGCTCACTCTCGCCTCGCGCTTGCCACCCAAGAGCGGGGCGAGCGCCTGCTTGAGCTTGGGTAGGCCCGCCACGATGCGGGGAGTGAGCACCGGGCAGACGTCAATGTCGATCAGCTCATGGGAGCGGGCGCGGCGATAACCGAGCGCGAGGCCCGCCCTCCCCCGGCCGAGAGCGAGCGCGGCGCGCCGCCGGCTTCCGACCGGAACGGGCCGCACCTTCTCGATCTCGGGATCGAGCCCGCGCGACCGCATGGCCGCCACGACAGAGTCGCGCTTCCAGTCGAGATAGGCCTGGTCCTCCAGGTGCTGGAGCGCGCAGCCGCCGCAGGAACCGAAATGCGGGCAGATCGGGGCGATGCGGTCGGGGCTCGGCTCAAGCAGTTCGATCAGCTCTGCACGCTCGTTCCCGGGCTCGACAGCGATCCTGACAAGCTCGCGGGGCAAGGCGAAGGGTACAAAAACCGGCCCTTGAGGGCTTTCCGCCACGCCATCGCCCTTCACGCCGAGCCGCTCGATCCTGACTTCAAGCTGCATCCTCAAGCTCCATCCTCAAGCTTCATGGCGCGCGCCGATCAGAAATTCCGCGTTGCCGCTGCGGCCCAGGATCGGCGAGGCGATCTCGCCCACGACCGTCCAGCCCGCTTCTTCGATGAAGCTCCGCACCTTTTCGACAGCCTTCTCCCGCTCTGTGCGATCTCGCACAATGCCGCCTCTGCCGACAGCTCCACGGCCTGCCTCGAATTGCGGCTTGATGAGAGCCACCAGCCAAGCCTCGGGCGCGGCAAGGCGTAGGCTTGCGGGAAGCGCCAAGGTCAGGCTGATGAAGCTCACATCGGCGACGATGGCCGTCACCTCCTCGCGAATCACCGCTCGGTCGAGGCGCCTCGCGTCGGTCCCCTCCAGGACCACGACGCGCGGATCGGCGCGGAGCCTGTCATGCAGCTGGAGGCGGCCGACATCGACCGCATAGACCTTGGCCGCCCCGCCTGCCAGCAGCAGATCGGTGAAGCCGCCGGTCGAGGCGCCGATGTCGAGCGCCACCTTGCCCGCAGCGTTGAAGCCGAAGGCGTCGAGCGCCGCTTCGAGCTTGAGGCCGCCGCGCGAGACGTAAGGGGCGGCCCCAGGGCTGACCGCCACACTCGACTCGTCCGCGACCAGCACGCCGGGCTTCACCGCCGGCACACCGCCGACGCGCACGCAGCCACGCCGCACCATGTCGGCAGCCTGGGAGCGCGTGGCAGCCAGGCCCTTATCCACCAATAATCGATCCAGCCGCTTTTTTTTGTAGATGGGCACGGAAGCTTCTCTTATGCTCGCGCTCGCGTCGGGATTCCCCGCGCGCGGACGAAGGCCGGGAGCGGTCGGCGCCGCCATCATACACTTACTGCGAAGCGCCCCGCTCGGCGCGCCATCGCGGAGGTCTCGTGAGCCTAGAATCGTCGGCTTACCTTACCGATAAATGCGAAGTCCAAAATCGTGACGTGACCGGCGGCAGGACCGTCTTCGCTCGGGATGCGATCGAGCCGGGCGAGCTTATTGCCGTCTGGAGCGGGCGCATCGTCGGCACCGACGAGCTTGACGAGCTTCCTCCCGAGATCAGGCGGCATACGGTGCAGGTCGAGGAGGGACTCTATCTCGCTTCGCTCAGCGCGCACGAGCCGCCGGACTTCATCAACCATTCCTGCGAGCCGAATGCCGGCCTCGACGGGCAGGTCGCCATCGTCGCCTTGCACCGCATCCAGCCGGGCGACGAGGTCACCATCGACTACGCCATGTGCGATGGCTCGCCTTACGACGAGTTCGATTGCGAATGCGGATCGGCGCTCTGCCGCGGGCGCGTGACGGGCGAAGACTGGCGCAACCCCACGCTCTGGGAGCGCTACGCCGGACATTTCTCGCCCTATCTCGAGCGCCGCATCAAGGCACTCAAGCGGCGCTTCCGCCGCAAGCGCGGGCTTGTGGCCGTCGGCACCGAGGCCACGGGAAACACTGCATGAGCGGGTTTGAACTTCAGCCAAATCAAGAGGAACATCTATGCTGACGGTCAGCACCTATGTCGCGCCGAGCGCCATCGATGGGCTTGGCGTCTTTGCCGGAGAGTTCATCGAACGGGGGCGTCTGCTGTGGAACCTCAATCCGAAATTCGACATCTTCATCCATGAAGGCGAGATCGATGAGCTTCCGCCGCATGTGCAGCACTTCATCGCCCGCTACGGCTATCCGCATATGGAAATGCGCGGGGTCGTGATCGTCGACAGCGATAACGGGCGCTTCATGAACCACAACCTCGCCCCGAACACGGATTTCCGCGTCTTCGACAGGGGCTTTGCGCTGGTCGATATCGCGCAAGGGGACGAGATCACCTGCAATTACCACGAGTTCGACCCGACCTTTGCGGGCTTCGTCGCGAACATGCAGGCTGCCAAGTCCAATGGCAGGCTTCATGCCAATGGCAGGTAGCCTGGCGGGCTTCCTGCCGGAGACGGGCCGAGGAGCTTGCCAAGTTTGCTAAGGCCTGCAAGCTCGACTAAACAGGGACGCCGGCAAGGCAATCCTGCATTGCAGCCTTGGCCCGGCCGATCGGAAGTCGATACGAAAGCCTTTGCTCCCATGATGATCCGAGCCGCTATGATCCGGGCCTCTGCGCGCCTTCTGTTTGCAGGCTGCCTTCTCGCGGGGGCGGCATTGCCCGGAAGCTTCGCGCGCGGCGAGGAGACCCTGGTCTGGACCGCAAACTCCACTGGCGGGCTGATCGCGCTGACCTATGGGTCGCTCGATTCGAGCAAGCCGCCTGTCCTTCTGCTCTCTTGTTTCAACGAGATGGACGTGGCGGTGCTCGAGATCTTCGGCGCGATCGAAGGGACCCGGCCGGGCCAGGAGCTGGCCATCGAGCTCGCGGCGGGAAGCTCGCAATCTTCCATCAAGGGCGAGGCGTCGCTCGACGACAAGACCGGCGTGATGTTCGCCGAAGCGTCCAGTATCG
>JALHTP010000464.1 GCA_022865725.1 Methyloceanibacter sp.
ATCGTGCTCGACGCGAGCTACTACCCCTCCGACCTCCGCATCCCGGGCATCGAGGAGACCGGCGAGGCCTACGACGCGCTGAACTCCGCGCTGGCGGTGAACTTCAATACGATCGCCGCCGTGCGCAAAGGCAAGACGGTCCGCTCCGCCGAGACGCAGACCCCGATCACCCCGCTGGCGATCAGCCAGTTCCAGGCGCGGGGCCCCCAGGGTCGCGGCCGCATCAGCCTGAGCCAGGACCCCACGGTGAGCCTGAAATATGCCGGCGAGCTGATCGCCGCCTTCATCGAGCGGGAAGGCGGCAGCGTCAAGGGCGAGATCACGACCGGCTCCGTGCCCGAAGGGCTGAAGCCGGTCTATGTTCACCGCCAGTCGCGCACCCTCTCGCAGATCCTCACCCAACTGCTCATCGCCTCGAACAACTACATCGCCAACCAGGTCTTCCTGGAGATCGGCGGGACCCTGGGCGGGCCCGTCAGCCTGGAGAAATCGCTCAAGGTCGCGAACGCGATGCTTTCCGCCAACGGTCTCGCCGACGCCATTCATCTCGAAGAGGGCTCGGGCATCAGCCGCGGCAACCGATTCACCGCGCGCGGCCTCGCCAAGCTGCTCGGCCTGTTCGCACCCCACGCCGACCTGCTCCACGGCCACGACGGCGGCATGAACAAGACCGGCACATTTTCCGGCGTCCGCACGCTGGCCGGTTACGCCGACACCAAAACGCACGGTCGGGTGCGCTTCGTGATCGCGCTGGGCGGCAATAGCGGCGCGCTGCGCTTCCAGCTGCTCAAGGCCATCGAGGCCGGGCTTTAGCGGGACTCCCGTGCCGATGTCTCGGCTCCGCGGGCGCCGCACCTCGTCCCGCGATCAAGACGCCTCTGAGTGCGCTCCGACGTTGACGTCGAAAATTTCCTCACGGCAAGCCTGATCCTCGACATCAAGGATCAGGCAAAGTTCTTCCACCTCCTAAGCAGAATCCCGAATGACGTCGAACGACATTTCCGCGCGTCCCGAGTTTATGTTTTTGTGCCGGGAAAGGGACTCGACTCAGACCCCAACGAGTTTCTCTTTGATGTGAGGCTCCGGATTGATCCCGTCGATCTCACCAATGAAAGGACCGCGCGCAAAGCATTCAACGCTTATTTCGACGACATCCGAAAGGTCATCGAGCGGGAGATCAAAGGAAACCCTTGATTTGACAGGCCGGATCACGCTGTCGCTATTGGGTCTGCACCCACGCGCTACGCAGACCACGGCGCCGGACGCGCGGATTTTAGCGCTCATCTCGGCCATGCCTTGTTTCCTCGCCTGCTCTACCGCTTCGCTGCTTGAGAGCAGCTCCTTCTCGGCAAGCTAGGCGCCGGGCAGCCTGCTAAGGCTCCCCCAGTCCGGCCTCGTCGTGGCACATCGCGTGCGCCGGCGGATAAGAATGCTCGATCCCGGCCACGGTGAAGGGCTCGTTGTCGTCGACGATCTGCTGCATGCATTCACAATATTTGCGCAAGCGGACCGGATCGAGCTGTTCGATCTTGCGGTCGGCGATGCATTTGTCGATCCAGGCGATATCCGCCGCGCTCAGCTCGGCGGCGGCTGCGGGACCGTTCGAAAGTGCGGCCAGCGATAGAGCAACGCCCACGGCGAGACTGCGAGCCCAACGCGCGATGACGATTTCGCTCATGGCGCCTCGCGGCCGCGCCTCGCGGCGGTCTCCTCCACATAGACCTCGGCGCCGGACGCGATGAACTTCTCGCTCATCTCCGCCATGCCCTGTTTCCTTGCCTGCTCTACCGCTTCGCTGCTTGAGAGCGGTTCCTTCTCGGCGAGCTTGGCGGCGTAGTCGCGCACCTCGCGCGTGATCTCCATCGAGCAGAATTTCGGGCCGCACATCGAGCAGAAATGGGCGAGCTTGTGCGCCTCCTTCGGCAGCGTCTCGTCGTGATAGCTGCGCGCCGTCTCCGGATCGAGCGAGAGGTTGAACTGGTCCTCCCAGCGGAATTCGAACCGCGCCTTCGACAACGCGTTGTCGCGGGCGATGGCGCCCGGGTGCCCCTTGGCGAGGTCGGCGGCATGCGCGGCGATCCTGTAGGCGATCACGCCCGCCTTCACGTCGTCGCGGTTGGGCAGGCCGAGATGCTCCTTCGGCGTCACGTAGCAAAGCATGGCGGTGCCGAACCAGCCGATCATGGCGGCGCCAATCGCGCTCGTGATGTGGTCGTAGGCCGGCGCAATGTCGGTGACCAGCGGGCCTAACGTATAGAACGGCGCCTCGCCGCACAGCTCGAGCTGCTTCTCGACATTGACCTTGATCTTGTGCAGCGGCACATGCCCCGGCCCTTCGATCATCACCTGGCAGCCGCGCTCCCAGGCGACCTTGGTCAGCTCGCCAAGCGTCTCGAGCTCGGCGAATTGGGCGCGGTCGTTGGCATCCGCAATGGATCCCGGGCGAAGCCCGTCGCCGAGCGAGAACGAGACGTCATACTTCCGCATGATCTCGCAGATCTCCTCGAAGCGCTCATAGAGGAAGCTCTCGCGGTGATGCGCCAGGCACCATTTCGCCATGATCGAGCCGCCGCGCGACACGATGCCGGTCACCCGCGGCGCGGTGAGGTGGATATAGCCGAGCCGCACCCCGGCATGGATGGTGAAATAGTCCACCCCCTGCTCGCATTGCTCGATCAGCGTGTCGCGGTAAACCTCCCAGTCGAGCTTGACCGGATCGCCATGTACTTTCTCCAGCGCCTGATAGATCGGCACCGTGCCGATCGGCACCGGCGCGTTCCTGATGATCCATTCCCGCGTCAAATGGATGTTGCGCCCCGTGGAGAGGTCCATCACCGTGTCGGCGCCCCACCTGATCGCCCACACCATCTTCTCTACCTCCTCCTCCACG
>JALHTP010000465.1 GCA_022865725.1 Methyloceanibacter sp.
ACGTCCGCCTTCAGGCAGTCGGCGGCTTCAGCCGCCGCCTCGGCGGTGAGCGCCACCGCCTCGCGCCCGCGCATTCCGGTGAAGGCATTGGCGTTGCCGGAATTGACCACGAGCGCGCGGGCCATGCCATGCGCGAGATGCGCCCGGCACCAATCGACCGGCGCCGACGCCATCTTCGATTGGGTTAAGACGCCGGCGACCGTGGTGCCCGGATCGAACACAGCCAGCAGCAGGTCGGTGCGGCCGGGATAGCGGATGCAAGCCGCGGCCGTCGCGATGCGCACGCCGTCGATCGCCGGCAGATGCGGCAAATGCTTCGGCGCGAACGGCGAAATTTTGCCCAAGACTGCCCACCCGAAACAGCGGCCTATGCGAAGCCGTCAGTTGTTGCCGGCGCCATCCACTGACGGATCGGCCGGAAGCTCGCCGGGCGCGCCGCCGCCTTTGGCCGCGGCGTCGTCCATGGCCTTTTTGAGCTCGGGATCGACCACCTCGATCTTGGCCGCGTCGCGCAGACCCGTCACCACCTCTTGCGCCTTTTGCTGTACGAGCTGAGCGATGATCGCTTCCTTGACCTGGTCAAATGCGGGCAGCTTCTGGTCGCGCTTCTCCTCGACCTTGATGATGTGCCAGCCGAATTGCGTCTGCACCGGCGCCGAGATCTGGCCGGCATCGAGCGCGAAGGCGGCATCCTCGAACGGCTTCAGCATCTGGCCACGGCCGAAGAAGCCGAGATCGCCGCCCTCGGCGCTGGTGTCTTTCGACTTCTCCTTGGCGATGGTGGCGAAATCCTCGCCCTTCTTCAGCCGCTCGGCGACCTCCTTGGCCTCGTCCTCGGTGGCTACCAGGATATGGCGGGCGTGCACCTCCTGCTCGGGCTTCAGTTGGCCGATCTTCTCGTCATAGATTTTCTTGGCCTCGGCCTCGGTGACCGCGTCGTGGATCTTGACGTCGAAATACGCATCGCGGAGCGCGCGGCGCTCGTGATATTTCACGCGGCCGGAAAAGCTGTCGGCCTTATCGAGACTGTCGGTCTGGGCGGCGGTCGCCATTAGCTCGTTCTCGATGACATATTGCAGGAGCACCTTCTTGCGGTCCTGTGGCGTGTAGTTGCCGAGCCGGGGCCCGATCTCGGAGGCGGCAAAGTCGAGATCGGACTGCTTGATATCGGCGCCGTTGACGCGCGCAATGACGGGATCGTCGGCGGCGGCAGAGAGCGGCGCAAGACCGATTAGGGCTGCGGCGAGCAGCAGGGCTGACCAGGTTTTCACGGGATTATCCTCATCTTCGGCTCGCCTTTGCTGCTCCTTGAGAAGAGGAGGCGAGCGGTTTGGGTTCGTTTCCCCGGGGCGCGTTTTAGACCCCGGGCCGTGGGTTGCCAAGCGGCGAAATCGTGGCCTTCCCGGGTGTCCTCCGCAATTTTCGCATAGGGGGAATTGACTGCGAAGCTAAATTTCGATAGTTCTAGATATATGGAAATTACAGCAGCCGTCGGAGCCCTTGCGGCGCTCGCCCAAGACAGCCGTCTCAAGGTGTTTCGCCTGCTGGTCCGGTCGGGGCCAACCGGCATGGCGGCGGGCGACATCGCGCGGACGCTTGCCGTGCCGAGCAATACCCTGTCCTCGCATCTTGCGATCCTCTCCCGGGCGGGGCTCGTCACCTCGCGCAAAGAGAGACGCTCGGTCATCTACGCGGTCGACCTCGAAGGCACGCGCGCGCTGCTGTCGTTTCTGCTGGAGGATTGCTGCCGCGGCAAACCCGACCTCTGCACGCCGCTGATCGAGGCAACGCTGGCGTCGTGCTGTCCCGAACCGGCCGCCTGTTGCCAAAGCTAGGAGCGAGGAAGCCATGAAGTCCACGCAGCGCCCAGAGCCCCTGAATGTCCTCTTCCTGTGTACCGGCAATTCGGCGCGCTCGGTCCTGGCGGAATGCATTCTGAACCGCCTGGGCGCCGGCAAATTTCGCGCCTTCAGTGCGGGCAGCCACCCGGCCGGCAAGATCAATCCGCTGGCGCTCAATTTGCTGCGCAAGACGAATTACGACGTCTCGGGGCTGCGCTCGAAGTCCTGGGACGAGTTTGCGGCACCGGGCGCGCCGAAGCTCGACTTCGTGTTCACCGTCTGCGACGACGCGGCCGCCGAGACCTGCCCGATCTGGCCCGACCAGCCGATGAGCGCCCATTGGGGCCTCCCCGACCCGGTCAAGGCGCAAGGGAGCGAGGCCGAGCGGACCCTCGCCTTCGCCGACACGATGCGCATGCTCACCCAGCGCATCGGCATCTTCGTGAGCCTGCCGCTCGACAAATTGAGCAAGCTTTCGTTGCAGAAGCAGCTCGACGAGATCGGCCGCATCCGCCGGGAAGCCCCCTCCAAGACGCCGGCTTAGTCTCCATCCCGGATTTCGTCATTGCCGGCTTGACCCGCCTGCGGGCCGAAGCGCTGAAATTGTCTCGACGACCTAAGCCTTCAGCGGGCGAAGGCCCGGCAAATCCATTCAACTGGCGCTTCAACTTCTGAGAGGTGACGGCATGGATGCCCGGATCAAGTCCGGGCATGACGAGCGGCAGCGGCTCGGCCGAGGTTCCGTCGCGTTGACAAGGGTAGGACGCCCTCTTATGTCTCAGCAGCGTTAGTTCCCCGGCATTTTTTCGACGCTTTCCTAGGGCTTTCATGGGCATCGCCCCCGAAATCGCCTGCGCTCAAGAGGCTAAACGACAATGCTCTCCTTTGGCTCTCTCGCCACC
>JALHTP010000466.1 GCA_022865725.1 Methyloceanibacter sp.
CTCGTGCCGTTTCTCGAAAAAACCAAGAACTTCGATGCAGAGACGCAGCGGGCCGTAGGCCGGCGGATGGTTGTGACGGCGGTCGTTACTGCGCTCGTCCTATTCGCCTTTGGAGGCCTCCTCATGCGGCTCCTCCACATCACCGGCGGCGCCGTTGCGGTTGCAGGCGGGATTATCCTGGCCATCCTGGCGATCAATATGGTCTCTGGGCCTGGCAAAAAGGTCGTGGAGGAGATTGGGGTTCTAGAAGATCCAAAACATCTCGCGGTGTACCCACTGGCCGTACCGTATCTGCTGAATCCGGTCGGCATCACCATCCTGATCATTGCCTCTGACGAGGTCGGCTCAGTCGCGAGCGTCGGGCTGGTTTTGGGGCTCGTGTTATTGGTTGGGGCGCTCGACTATTTGGTCTTTGCCAACATCGACAAATTGGCAAAACGCCTAAATCCCACCGGTCTGGTTATTTCTGAAGTCGTGTTCGGGATCCTGTTGACCGCGGTTGCGGTCCAATTAGCGGTTAGCGGACTGAGTTCGCTCGGGATCATCGCCCCCGGCTCCACCCACTAAACAAGAAGTCAAGGTTAGACGATGGCCGCGAAGAGTGACGCTAAGAGCGCCGACGCCCCGCGCGATCCCGTAAGGCGGTGGACGTTGATCATTCTCGGCCTGATCGTGGTCCTGTTCCTCTATTCGCTGATCGCCGATCGGCTCACGCCGTATACCTCGCAGGCGACCGTCCAGGCCTTCATCGTGCGAATGGCGCCAGAAGTTGCGGGCCGGGTGATCGAGGTCAATGTTATCGACAATCAGAAAGCGATGGCTGGCGATGTGTTGTTTCGCATTGACCCGCAGCCCTTCGCCATCGCCCTGCAGCAGGCGGATGCCAAATTGGCCGGTGTCGGTCAATCCATAGGAGCAAGCACGGCGGCGGTTAGCTCGGCACAGGAACGCCTAGTTACGGCACAAGCCAAGCGCGACAACACCCGCGAACAAGTAGCGCGCATCTTCCAGCTCGTTGAGAAGGGTGTCTACGCCAAAGCTCGCGAGGATCAGGCCACGGCGCAAATTCAATCGGCCGAAGCCGGCGTTAGAGAAGCCGAAGCCGAGCTCGAACGCGCCAAGCAAGAGCTGGGGCCTCAGGGCACGGATAATCCGCAATTCCGCGAGGCGCTCGCCGGGGTCGAGAAGGCTAAACTCGATCTGCTCCGCACCACCGTCTCAGCCCCTTCTGACGGGCGGGTCACCAATTTGCAACTGACGCTTGGTCAGTTCGTCGCCGTCGGCCAGGCCGCGCTCACCTTCATCGATGCCCGCGACGTTTGGATCAACGCCAATTTCCGCGAGAACAGTTTGGAAAACATCAAGCCCGATTCACCGGTCGAGGTGGTGCTCGATGTGCTTCCGGGCCGCATCTTCCCCGGCAAGGTTCAGAGCGTCGGTTGGGGCGTATCGCAAGGCTCGATCGACCCGGCGACGGGACTGCCGAAGATCGGTGAGCCGATGGGTCTCGTCCGCAATCCGCAGCGCTTCACCGTTCGGGTCAATCTTGACGGGAACAAATATGTGGAAGGCATGCGCTATGGCTCGCAAGCCAACGTGGTCGTCTATGGGACCCGGAACCCAGTCGTGAATGTGATCGGGGCCTTGTTTATAAGGCTCGTCGCCGCTCTGACCTATGTCAGCTGAAGCCGCTATCGTTCAGATGCGGGCCGAAGAAGCCGGCGAGGCCCATGCGCTGGCCTTCAGGATCGCTTTTGCCGCCGCCGTGGGGCTGACGCTCGGCGAGGTGCTCGGCTGGGACTTTCCGTTCTTGCCGGCCATGCTTGCCGTTCAACTCTTGACCGGCCGCGGACCGATAAGCCTCAAGCAGGGCGTCGCTTTTGTCGCCGTGATGGTGATCGCTTGCGCCTTCGCGACTCTCCTCGCGCAGATTCTCGTCGATAGCCCGCTGGTTTTGCTCCTCACCGTCTCCCTCCTGATCTTCCTCGAGTTTCTGCTGCTCGCCCGCGGTCAAGCGATGGGCGCGGCCGCCATCTTCCTCATCACGACAGCCGTCGTGCCATTGCTCGCGATCGAATCCATGTCCGTGGCCTATGGGCTGATCCATTCGCTGATTGCCGGAAGTGCGCTCGCCGTGCTGCTGGCCTTTGCCGCGCACGCACTCTTCCCAACGCGAACCCACGTCGAGCCCGCTTCCGCCCGCGCGCCAGAAGGCGCTCCCGTCGCCATCGCCCTTGCCAATACCGCGGTGCTGATGAGCCTCGTGATCTATTTTATGCTGACAGTCTCGCCGGTGAGCATCGTCGTGGTCTTGACGGTCATTGGCATCCTTCGCCAGCCGGCCGATCTTAGTGGTGGCACCGCCGCCGGCTTGATCCTCGGCAACCTTGTCGGAGGCCTCGCCGCGACCGCCGCTTACATTCTCGTCACCCTTCTTCCTTCGCCGGCCTTTCTTCTGCTTGTCGTCTTGCTGGTCGGGCTTCTTTTCGGCGACCACATCGCACGCGGAGGGGAGTCGGCGCCGATCTATACGGTTGGTCTCGCCACCTTTCTCATCGTGCTGGGCCTTGGGCTTTCTCCCTTGCCGCAGGACAGCAGTTCCATCTTCATTGCCCGGGTCTTCGACGTCATGGTGGCGGGCGTCTACGCCATCGGCATGGCCAGCCTGCTGCGCTCGGCGTTTCGCGCGCGCTGAAGGAGCGGTATCGAACGTGGTGCGAACACTCAGCAACCCTCTTTTTGCGGGCGCTTGAGGGCGCTATATGTCCGTTAACGGTGCTTGCGCTATAGCGCCCGATCCCGCCACACCATCGCCTCGCCCTGACCAAGGGGACGCTATCCATGGATTTCGAGAAACTCTCAGACCGCCTCAAGGGATTCATCCAGTCGGCGCAGACGCTCGCCGTCCGCGAAGGCAACCCGCAGATCACTCCGGAGCATCTTCTGAAGGTGCTGCTCGACGACCCCGAGGGGCTGGTCTCCGGGCTCATCGCCCGCTCGGGCGGCAACGCTAAGCAGGCGCTGGAGAAGACGGAAGCCGGGCTCGCCAAGTTGCCGAAGGTCTCGGGGAGCGGCGCCGCCCAGCCGCATATGGCCGCGGCACTTGCTCGCGTGCTCGATCAGGCCGAGCAGATGGCGACCAAAGCCGGCGACAGCTTCGTGACGGTGGAGCGGGCGCTTCAGGCGCTCTCCATGAGCAAGGAGGCCGATGCCTCGCGCATCCTCGCCGACTCTGGCATGACGCCGCAAAGCCTCAACGCGGCCATCAACGATCTCCGCAAGGGCCGCACCGCCGACTCCGCCGGCGCCGAGCAGTCCTACGATGCGCTGAAGCGCTATACGCGCGACTTCACCGAGGCCGCCGCCAAAGGCAAGCTCGATCCGGTGATCGGGCGCGACGAGGAAATCAGGCGCACCATCCAGGTGCTGTCGCGGCGCACCAAGAACAATCCCGTGCTGATCGGCGAGCCCGGCGTCGGCAAGACGGCCATCGTCGAGGGGCTGGCGCATCGCATCGTGCAGGGCGACGTGCCGGAGAGCCTGAAAGACAAGAAGATGCTCTCCCTCGACATGGGCTCGCTCATCGCCGGCGCGAAATATCGCGGCGAGTTCGAGGAGCGGCTGAAATCCGTGCTGTCGGATATCGAGGCGGCGCAGGGCCAGATCATCCTCTTCATCGACGAGATGCATACCCTGGTCGGCGCCGGCAAAGCCGACGGCGCCATGGACGCCTCGAACCTTTTGAAGCCGGCGCTGGCCCGCGGCGAGCTGCATTGCGTCGGCGCCACCACGCTCGACGAATACCGCAAGCATGTGGAGAA
>JALHTP010000467.1 GCA_022865725.1 Methyloceanibacter sp.
CCCTTCACCTCGGTCTCGTGGATGTCCCAGGCGGGCTTGCGGTAGCGCCGCGTGGTGCGCTCGAACAGCTCGAGCGCCGCCGCCGCGCTCCGGCCAATGGCCGTATAAGACGCGGGATTGAGCGGATTGCGGAACAAGAGCCGGCAGGCATCCGCCGCGGCCCTGGCGGGGCTCAAGGCAGCCTGGTTCAGCTCGTACAGGTGATAGAGCATCCCTCGACCTCTCGCTGACAGCTGCATCATAGATGCTGCATCGCGGAATCAAATGGTGATTCTATGTTGCAATGCAATGACAGTGTGTCGCGGTGGCTAATCTGCCACGCGGCTAAAGGTAGCGACGGAGAGTTTCGGTTATTTTAGAGGCAGGCGTTCCATAGGGAAAATGAGCGATGTATTCACCATCTTTTCCCATGAGATAGACCAGCGCTGAATGATCTATACTGTAGTCGGCTTTCGTCTTGTCTTCCTGAAACTTTGAGTATGCGATCCTATAAGCCTTGGCGGCTGCGGAGATTGCTTCCGGTGAGCCCGTCAGTCCGACGAAGCGCGACCCGAAATTTTTGACGTAGGCGGCCATCGCGGAGGGCGTGTCGCGCTCAGGATCGAGCGTAATGAAGATGGGGACGACCTCGGCAGCCTTGGCGCCGAGCTCATCGAGGCTCGCCGAGATCACCTGAAGCTCGCCGGGGCAGATGTCGGGGCAATGGGTGAAGCCGAAAAAGACCAGCATATAGCGCCCGCGGAAGTCCTGCTCGGTGACCGTCTTGCCGGTCTGATCGAGGAGAGTGAAGGGGCCGCCGATCAGCGCCTTGCCGCTCGTCTCGACGCTCGGACCGGACGCGCCCCGCGTGAGCACGAGCAGAGCCGCGCCTCCCAGCGCCCCAATGAGGAAGCCCGCGACGACGATGGTTAGGAGGCGGCCGCGCATCTATTCACCCAATTGCACCAGCGTGCCGTTCTCGCGCGCGCTCCCAAGGAACCAGCTGAACGTCAGATAGCCGGCCACCAGATAAACGACATTCAGCCCGGCGGCCCACCACAGCTCCTTCACGTCGAAGGTGTGGTGCAGAAGGATCGAGCGCATGCCTTCGAACACGTGCGTCGGGGGAAGCGCCAGGGCAACCGGCTGCAGCCAGTCGGGCAACACCGACACCGGGTAGTACACGCAGCACAGCGGCAGGAGGAGAAAGGCGAGCGACCAGGCAAGCTCCTCGGCGCCGAGCCCATAGCGCAAAATGACGCCCGCCGAGATTAGCCCTAGCGACCAGCTCGTCAGCACGAGCACGGCGAAGAAGGCGACGAGCGGCAGCCCGAGATCGAGCAGGTTGAAGCCGAAGAAGACATAGGCGCAGACGGCGACCGGGATCATGCTCACCGAGAGGCGGATCACGCTCCACGCGCTCAACGCCGCGACCAGCTCGAAAGGCTGCAAGGGGCTGGTGAGCAGATTGCCGAGATTGCGCGACCACATCTCCTCGATGAAGGTGGTGGAGAAGCCGATCTTGGAGCGGAAGAGAATATCCCAGAGCAGCACCGAGCCGATCAGCACGCCCGCGCCCTGCGCCAGCGGGCTCGACGTCTGCGCCAGATATTTTTGCAGGAAGCCCCAGGTCAGCATCTGGAGGAACGGCCAGTAGATCAGCTCGACCAGCCGCACGCCCGAGCTCTGCAACAGATAGATATAGCGCTTCACCAGCGCCGCGATGCGGCGGAGCGAGGCGCGGAGCCCGGTGGGCGGCAGCAGAATGGGCAGCGCGCCGCTGGCTTGTGGGCTTGGCGTGCTCATGACGCCT
Source organism: Methyloceanibacter sp. (assembly GCA_022865725.1). Taxonomy (GTDB): domain Bacteria; phylum Pseudomonadota; class Alphaproteobacteria; order Rhizobiales; family Methyloligellaceae; genus Methyloceanibacter. The sequence goes on from JALHTP010000467.1 coordinate 1,793, forward strand.
TCCGTGCCGGCAACGCCTCGCCTTCCGGCCTCTCCAGCGGCTGTCTTGCGCGCCCCCGCACCACGTCGAGAAACACCTCTTCCAGTGTTTCCTTGCCGTAGGTCGCGATCAAGGAGGCGGGCGTCCCGTCCTCGATGATGCGGCCGGCATCGAGCAGGATGACGCGGCCGGCGAGCCGCTCCACCTCGGCCATGTTGTGCGAGGCAAACAGCAGCGTGGCGCCGCGGCTTTCCGCATATTGCTTCAGCTTGCGCCGGATCCAGTCGGCCGTGTCGGGATCGAGCGAAGCCGTGGGCTCGTCGAGCAGGAGAAGCTCCGGCGCGTTGAGCAGCGCCTTGGCGAGCCCGACGCGGGTCTTCTGGCCGGCCGACAGCTTGCCGGTCGGGCGGTCGAGCAGCGGGACGATCTGC
>JALHTP010000468.1 GCA_022865725.1 Methyloceanibacter sp.
AATACCGGGTCTGCGTGTAGCTGCCGTTGGTGTGAAGGAAATTGCTTTCATCGCCTGCCGCGGCGTTGAGTTGCTCCTGTGAAACGGGAGCCGCTGGAGCCCCCGCGTCCGCTGACCATACCTGGCTGCTGATCGCCCCGACAAAGCCTAACACTAGCGCGCCGGCAAGCACGCGAGATACCTTACAACTTACCATTTGATCCTCCCTTGGTGTGGTCCCGATTTGGCCGAGGAGATCAGCCGCTCCGGACGGGCTCGCACGAAAAATCATTGCGCGCGGCCTTGCTATTTGTCAATCCAGCCCTTGCTTAAGAGTCCAATCTGGGCGTCCAATAGGCATCGAAATTTGCCACTTCTAGCGTGTATCGCGCTGTTTTGCCTGCGGGCGAGCGGGTAATTTGAAACGAAACCGCAGCTTCTGCGTAGCGCAGGATTCTCGGCGCGTGAGTCATCCTTCCCAAATGCAGTTCCGACACCATCAACAGCCGACTGGGGCGCAGAGCGCTCAAGACCCCGGCGCGCGCAAATTCTGCTGGCGCTTTACGCAAGCAATCTGCATCGCGCTGGTGCTGCTGGCGGCGCCGCTGCCGCTTCTCGCCGGGACGCAAGGGGAGGGCGAGGCGGAGCCGCCTCCGCAAGCCGGCGTGCTCACGACGGTGCCGATCGGCTATCTCAAGCAGGAGGTGAAGCGGGTCATCCCGTTGTCGCGGCTGAACGTCGAGCCCGAGGATCTCGGCATCGCCGGCGCCGAGATCGCGCTCAAGGACAACAACACGACCGGCCGTTTCACCAAGCAGCAATTCACCCTCGAGGTCGAGCGCGTGCCGGTCGGGGGCGACGCCGTCCGAGCCCTCGAGACGCTCGTCGAGAGCGGCCACCATTACGTTCTCGTGGATGCGCCGGCCGAGACCCTGTTGCGCCTTTCGGACGCGGCCAAAGGCAAGGATGTGTTGCTGTTCAATGTCCGCGCGACCGATGTGAGCCTCCGCCAGGAAGACTGCCGGGCGAATGTGCTGCACACGGCGCCGGACCGCGCCATGCTCGCCGATGCGCTCGCGCAATATCTGGTGTGGAAGAAATGGCAGCGCTGGCTCGTGGTGAAGGGCGTCTTCCCCGAGGATGTTGCCTATCTCGACGCGCTGCGCCGCGCGGCCAAGCGCTTCGGCGGCACGATCGTCGAGGAGCGCGAATATAAGGAGACGCCGGGCGCCCGGCGCTCGGATTCGGGCCAGCAACAGATCCAGCAGCAAATGCCGATCTTCACCCAGGGAGCACCGAGCTACGACGTCGTGATCGTGGCCGACGAGAAGGAAGTGTTTGGGCCCTATCTGCCCTATCGCACCTGGGACCCAAGGCCGGTGGCGGGTACCGCGGGCCTTCAGGCCATGAGCTGGCACCCGGCACATGAGCAATGGGGGGCGACGCAGATGCAGAACCGCTTCCAGCGTTTCGCCAAGCGCTTCATGCTGCCGCTCGACTATCAGGCCTGGGTGGCGGTGCGCGCCGTGGGCGAGAGCGCCTCACGCGCAGGCTCCGGCGATTTCGCCCCGGTCAACGCCTTTCTCCGCGGCGATGAGTTCGGGCTTGCGGCGTTCAAGGGCCAGAAGGTCACGTTCCGTAGTTGGGACGGCCAGCTCAGGCAGCCGATCATCATCGCCGGGCCCGATCTGCCGGTGTCGGTGTCGCCGCAAGAAGGCTTTCTGCATGAGCACGCCGAGGTCGATACGCTCGGCATCGACCAGCCGGAGACCAAATGCAAATTCCAATGAACACGATCGATAAAGCAGGGAGGATAAGCATGCGCGCACAAGCGCTCGCCGTCGCAATCGCCTCGACGGTTGGCCTCTGCGCCGGCACGGGGCCGGCGGCGGCCTATACCGTTTACGTTTCCAACGAGAAGGGGAACTCGATCACGGTGCTGGACAGCGCGACGCTGGAGGTGAAGGAGACGATTCCCGTAGGTCAGCGCCCACGCGGCATCATCCTGACCAACGACGACAAATATCTCCTCATCTGCGCGAGCGACGAGGACACCGTGCAGATGCTCGACGTGCAAAGCCGGGAGATCGCCGCCGACTTGCCATCGGGTCCCGATCCAGAGCTGCTCGACCTGCACCCCTCGGGGAGCCCGGTCTATGTTGCCAATGAGGACGACAATCTGCTCACGGTGATCGATCTCGCCGACAAGAAGGTGGTGGCGGAGGTGGAGGTCGGCGTCGAGCCGGAAGGCGTCGGAACCAGCCCCGATGGCAAGACCGTGGTCGTGACCTCAGAGACCACGAATATGGCCCATTTCATCGACACCTCGAGCTACGCGATCACCGACAGCGTCCTGGTCGGGTCGAGGCCGCGCTTCGCCGAGTTCACGGCCGACGGAAGCCAGTTATGGGTGACCTCGGAGGTGGCCGGAGTGGCGACGGTCATCGATGCCAAGACGCGCAAGATCATCAAGACGATCGGCTTTGCGGTTCC
>JALHTP010000050.1 GCA_022865725.1 Methyloceanibacter sp.
GGCCCCGCTCCGGCAGTGCTTAGCTTCGTCGCTGCCAACCTCGACGCTTGAGCCTAACAACCGGCTCGCCAAGGCGGCATCGCCCTCTTTGGTGTGCATTCTGTGTAAGAGCGATGTCCCGCTTGTGTCGTACTCAAGGGACTCTCTCCGCCGATAAAGATGACATGAAGACGACAGTCGAAGCAAACGAGAGTTCAGTCTTACCCGCATTTTCTTTTTGCGCCGCGGCAGAGCGTTGAGGCTTGACCTGCGGCGCATGCAATACAGCGTGCGCGGAAAGTGAGTGAGGTCTGCGGGCGACTGAGCGCAAGCGATGGGGCAAGACATTCATTCCGCAAGATGTTTTGCGGAGTAAGGCATGGTCAGGGCGCCGCCTTGGTCGCGCCGGTGGTCGGCTCTGCGTCTTGCGGCTTGGCGACTTCGATCGGCGGCTTGCCTTGCCCTGGCGCAAGCGGCCCGCGCCATTCCTCGAACCGCTTTTGCAGCTCGTCGGCATGCGCGCTCCACCAGGCATCGTCGAATCTGAGCGCCTTCTTGAAATTGTCCGGCGCCGTGGGGAGGAAGTCCTTCATCTCCACGTCGATGACGGGATGCTTGCCGACCAGCGCCAGCGCCGATTTCCGCATCGGGCCGTAGGCGATCAGCTGCGCCTGCGTCGCCAGCCGCGCCGGGTCGGTGGCGAAGGTGATGAAGCGCTTGGCGCCGTCTTTGTTCTTGGCGCCCTTGGGGATGGCCCAGAGATCGAGATCGTAGATCTGCCCGTCCCAGACCACACCGAACCGCTGCCGGTCGCCGACGGCGGCGCGGAAGATGCGGCCGCTATAGCCCGCCGCCATCGCCACCTTCTTTTCCAAGAGCCAGGTGATCGGCTCCTGCGCGTTGTCCCACCAGAAAATGTCGGCCTTGATCTTGTCGAGGGCCTTCAAGGCGCGGTCCGCTCCGGCCTGGGTCGCCAGCTCGGTATAGACATCGGCCGGCTCCACGCCGTCGGCCAACAGCGCCAGCTCGAGCGTATAGCGGGGGCTGTTGGGCAGCGTGCGCTTGCCCGGGAGCCGCTTGATGTCGAGCAGGTCGGCGATCTGGGAGGGCTGGTTCTTGCCGAAGGCTTGGCGGTCGAAGGCGATCGCCGTCGACCAGGCGACGCTGGCCACGCCGCAAGAGGTGATGGCCCCGGAGTAGAAATCGTCTTGTGCGCTCTCTCCGCCGGGTGCCGCGCCGAGGCTCGAGGCTTCGATCGTCTCGAGCAGCCCGTCGCTGCACAGCGTGCCGAGCGTGGCCGCGGAGACATCCACCACGTCGACGTCGGATTCCGCTCCGCCGATCATCGCCTTGATCTTGGCGAGCGTGCCGTCATAGATCTCGGTCGCGACCCTGGTGCCGGTTTCCTTGGCGAACGGCTCGAAATAGGCGATCTCCTGCGATTGCCCGTAGGCGCCGCCCCAGGTCACGATGCTGAGCGTATCCTCGGCCCGCGCGCCGGCCGATGCGACAACGCAAGCGGCGAGGATCGCCGCGAGCCCGCAGCGCTGAACAAGCGCCGTCGCGGTCGCGAGCATTCGGTCAAATTGGCGGTTGCGTTGCCCAGACACTGTCATGTTCTCGGTTGAAGACATCTCGCGCGGGGATCAGCGCGGCGAAATCTGGTTGGCCGTCGAGCCGGTCTGCGCCGATCCCTCGCCGAAGGTTGGGCGGTCGGCTCTCCGGATCATCGGCTGCGCGAGCGACCCGCTTATGGAGAGCCACGGCGGGGTCTCGGTGCTGAGCTGCGAAGCCTTCAGCGGCTGAGAGTGACTGGCGACGAACAAGTTCCAATCGAGCGTCTGTTGCGCCAAATCGACGTTCCCGGAACCGGAGATCAATCCGCGGCGAGTTTGCATATTGAACATATCGCACCAAATGTGGCCGCCAGCGAGGCGGCAATCGGCGTTGAGGCTATCGAACAAAGTGGCGCTGTTGCGGCTCCAGCCTTGGCCGTCGAGCGGGGTCGCCGCAGTGAACAGCCGGGTGAAGTCGACCGGCACGGCGCCGGTCTCCGCGCTGAGCTTGAGAGTGCCGGTAAGCCCCTGGATGAGCTCGTCGTAATTGCGGCCCTCGCTGGCGATCTCGGCCTTGAGGCGGCCGACCCCTTTGAGCGGGACATCGAGGAGGAGCGCGTCGAGGCAGCCGTCCACCGGCACGTCATAGATGCTGGCCGTGAGGGTAGCCTTTGCCACCTCTTGCGACATGTCGAGGCGGATGCGGCCCGCCGCCTGGCCGCCGCAAAGCTCGAGCTCGCCCAGCTCGCTCGCCAGCACGCCGCCTTTGCTGCTGATGGTGAACCCGCCGCGCCCGAGCTTGATGGCGGGGGCGGTGATCTCCGCCGCCGAGATGCGTAAATCGGCGTCGAAATATTTGAGGAGCGCACCCTGGAAGAACGCGGTCTGGACAGGCGCGGTCTGGACAAGCGCGGGCTGCGTGGCTTGAGTCGCCGTCGGCGCCGCGCCCCCGAGATAGGGATCGATCGCCAGCCGCTCGAAAGCGAGCGTTCCATCGACGCGCGGGCGCGGCCCCGGTGTTATGGCGAGGAGGCCGACGGCGGTATTGCCGTCCAGCGTGAAGGAGCCGTCGTCGAAGGTCAGTGTCGACCCGTTCCAATGCGCCGTGCCCGATGCCGACAGTCTTTGCAGGCTCTGCCCTGCCGGCAACACGATACCGGCCCATCGCAGGAATTTGCGGGCATTGTCCATGTCCGCTTGCACATCGCCGTCGAGCTGGAGTCCGTTGGCGAAGGAGGCCGCGCCTGTGACCTTGGCCGTCATCCGCTTCGAGGTGAAGGTGAGATTGACCGGGATGCGGAGCCCGTCAGCCGTCGTGGAGGGCGCGGCGCAATCGAGAGCGAAGCCAACGGTCTTATTCCTGAGCGCGAAAGAGCCGAAGCTCGTCATCGCCCCGGTGCCGGAACTCGCGTCGAAACGGGCGTCGATCTCCCTGATCACCTCCGTGCCGGTTGCCGTGGGCACATACATGATGCCGTCATGCAGGCGGACGACGCCGATCGGCGCGCCGCCGAGCAGGTTGGCCACCCGCGCCTCTAGCGTCTGGTCGGGCCCCATGACGAGCGAAGGCGCGTCTTTCAGCGTGATCTCGGGCTTGAGCAGCCGCAAGGCGTTTACCCTGATGCGGCCGAACAGAAGCTCGGCGAGATCGATCGAGACCTTGGCGTCTTGGGCGGTGATGGATTTCATCAGCGGAAGGCGCGAGGCATTGGTGAGCTCGAACCCGCTCTTAATCGAGACATCGGGGAAGTAATGCACGCGCAACGGTCCGGTCAGCCTGACCTCTCCTCCGGTCCAGGCCGACAATGCGTTGGTGACGCGGCTTGCAAGCTGCGAGGAGTCGCCGAACAGCCGCGGCAGGATCGCAAGGCCGGCAAGGAGAAGGGTAATGAAACCGAGGAGAAGCCATTTCCAAGGGATTTGGCGAGGCTTCATTCCGTCCCTACCACCCGTTTTCGGCGCGGGCCTTCAAGGCTGGGCCCCGCCTTTTTTCGATTGCCGTAAGACCCCGTCTTTCTAGCCCGATTGAGCCGAGATAGCGAGCCCAACTCCCCGCATTTTGTTGGGCGGTCAGGAGACGCGCAACGCCCATTCCGGGCCTGTCCCCGCTGCTTCGTCCCGGCTCGTCGAGGCGCCGGGCCGGCTTCCGGCGATGATCCCGTGCAAGAGGAGGACGGGCGCAAGGCTGACGAGAACGATGGTGAGCGCCGACAGCCCCGCCTCCTCGTAGCGATAGAGCGAGACGAGCGTGAACACCTGGGTGGCGAGCGTGTCGAAGTTGAACGGCCTGAGCAGGAGCGTCGCCGGCAGCTCCTTCATCGAATCCACGAAGACGAGCAGCGCCGCGGCGCCGAGCGCCGGCCTGAGCAGCGGCAGATGCACCTTGAACAGCATCTCGCTGAGCGTTGCGCCGAGCGTCCGCGCC
>JALHTP010000469.1 GCA_022865725.1 Methyloceanibacter sp.
CTCGAACTCGGCCTGCGCCAAAGCAAGCGCCGGGGCGGCGAGCAGGGCGGAAAGTGCGAGTGCGATGCGTGTCATGATGGCTCTTCGATGGGGGCTCAGTTTGCCGAATCGCCGTTGCCGGCTTCGGGTTTCTGGTTTCACTCCGCCTCGCGCCAGAGTCCGACCCGCTCCGACTTGGCGGCTTCCGCCGCCGCCGCAAGCGCGGGCTCCTGGGAATTTTTCGGCTCGGCCCAGCCTTGCCGCACCATCCAGGTGGAAAGGTCGGCGCCCGCCACGGAACAGCGCGCGGCGAACTCCTTCTGCTCGCTTCCTTTGGGACGCTCGCAGGTGACGGCGCGGGAGCGGATCAGCCGCGTCAACGCCGCCTTGGCAGCCGCGCCGCAAGACCACGCCTTGCCGCCGGCGCCCTTGCAGGTCGCATCCGCGCCGCGCACGGCGATGCCCGATAGCCTGATGACGACGCCGCCGGAGACAAGCGAGCCGCCGTCGCGCACCGTGACGCGGTAATAAAGCTTGGTCGCCGCTTGGGGAGCGACGGCGCCGGTCTGCTCCTTCTCCTTCAGCGCCGCAAGCCGCTCGGCTTCCGCCTTCTCGCCCGGGGGCTGGGCTTGCTTGGGCGCTGCGGCGTTCGGCAGGACTGCATGCGGCGTTGGCGCTGCCGGAGTAGCAGCAGCAGCAGCCGGCGTGGGTGCAGGTGCTTCGGCTTGCGGCAGAGGCGCCGGTGGCTTGCTTGCTGGCTGCGGCGGCTCTGGCTCAGCAGGAGGCGGGGTCTCCGATCGCGATTGCGCCTGGCGGCTCGCCCACCAGACTTCGCCGAAGCCGACAGGGATCGTGACCGGCCACAGCACGAGGACCATCACGGCCATTCCGAGCAGGACGGAAACGATGCGCGAGGCAAGCTCCATGACGCGATCGGAACCCCGAAACCGGAAAACCCACAAGCAGCATGAAATCTCCAAGATCGGGCCATTCTAGGGCCTCGCCTCGCGATTTCCGGCCTCCGATTTCCGGCTACTGGCTGGCCCAGACGATGCGCGCCATCCAGTCGATGCGGTCCATGGGAAAGACGAGATTGGCGTGGGCCGGGTTGAAGGAGGCAAGCTCGACCGTCTTCGCCGTGCGCCGCACCAGGATCTTCGCCATCACCTCGCCGTCGGTGGTGCGCAACACCACGCGGTCGCCTTTGCGCGGGGCGGAATTCGGCGAGACGATGAGGATATCCCCGTCGCGATAAAGCGGCTGCATGGAGTCGCCGGTGACTTCGAGCGCGTAGGCGTTCTCGTCGTCGACCTTGGGGAAGCGAATCTGGTCCCAGCCCTGGCCGACGGGAAAGCCGCCATCGTCGAAGAAGCCGCCCCCTCCGGCTTGGGTGAGGCCGATCAGCGGGATGGGCTCACCGCGCCCGGCGCGCGGCTCGGCGGTGATCAGCGCGGTGAAGTCGTCGAAGCTGGCGCCGGTCGCCTCGAGCACCTTGGCGATGCTTTCAGTGGTCGGCCAGCGGGGACGGCCTTCGCCGGTGATGCGCTTCGACTTGTTTAAGGAGGTAGGATCGAGCCCGGCGCGCTTGGCGAGCCCCGACGCGGAGAGGCTATAGCGGCGCGCGAGCGCGTCGATGGCGTTCCATACCCTGGTATGGGTAAGCCTGTTCACGGGAAGCGGTCCCGTTGCCTGGACGAAGCGAATCGGGAATTTATACCTAGCAATAGGAATTATGGCTTATTTCTGCTGCGGTCGTCCACCGCATTCCGGTTGCCTCGGAGCCCTGCCTGCACGTGCCCCTCGGCTCACACCGCCTACATATTGGCGGGAAGACCTTTGCGCAGGTCGTCGGCATTCATGGCCGGCACGAATTCGAGCTTCGCGCCGAGGCTGATGAACAAAGGCTCGGCAATGGCGGGCATGTCCGCCGAATCCTTCATGTCGAAAAAAATCAGCGCGCAGCGCAGCCCGTCCTCGGCGATGAAATAAGCGGCTTCCGCTTTCAGCCTGCCGATGGTGGCCTCCAGGATCTTGCCGAGCGATCCGTCCTTGACCGCCTGATTGCCCTGTTCCGTCGGCATCTTGACCTTGAGCAGCATCCGCATGGATTGTCCTCCCATTTGATGCGCCCGAACATAAGGGAGATGACCGCGATCTCGAAGGGGACAAAGCGCCCTATTCCTTGTTGCGGCGAGGCGGTTGCGGCTAGTGTGCCGGCCGAGAGCCATGGGTGAGCCCGTCTATAAAGTCGTGACCGAGCAGGCGTTCGCCGAGTCGTGGGCGCAAGGGCGCTTCGAGGGGTCCGCCGACGACGCCAGAGACGGCTTCATCCATCTCTCCGCCGCCCACCAGCTTGCCGGGACGCTCGCCACGCATTTCGCGGGCCGGGAGGGGCTCGTCCTCGTTGCCCTCCATGCTGGGCGTCTCGGACCGGCGCTGAAATGGGAGCCTTCGCGGGGCGGGGCGCTGTTTCCGCATCTTTATGCGCCGCTCGACCTCGCCGCTATGCTCTGGGCGGAGCCGTTGCAACTCGGGCCGGACGGCCGCCACATCCTGCCTGAAGGAGTCTTCGCGTGAGTGCGTTGTTCGGCTTGGGCCAGAGTCTGCTGCTCGCGTTTCCGCCCGAGCGGGCGCACGACATCGCCATCAAGGGACTTGAATTAGGTTTTTATCCGCGCGCGGATGCTCCTGACGACAAGCGCCTCGCCCAGAGATTGTTCGGCCTCGACTTTCCCAATCCCATCGGCATGGCGGCGGGCTTCGACAAGAATGCGCGCGTGCCGCGCGAGCTGCTCGCCATGGGCTTCGGCTCTGTCGAAGTCGGCACGCTCACGCCGCGCGCGCAAAGCGGCAATCAAGCCCCGCGCATGTTCCGCTCTGTCGTGGACCGCGCCGTCATCAACCGGCTCGGCTTCAACAATGAGGGGCAGGAGGCGGCACTTGCGCGGCTGAAGCACCGCCCGCAAGGGGTTATCGGCATCAATCTCGGGGCGGGGCGCGACAGCAAGGACCGCATCGCCGATTATGTGTCCGGCGTCGCGCGCATGGCGGAGGTGGCGAGCTATTTCACCATCAACATCTCCTCGCCCAATACGCCGGGCCTGCGCGATCTCCAGGCGCCCGAGGCGCTCGATGCGTTGCTCAAGCGCGTGCAGGAAGCGCGCGCCGCGCTGCCCCTCAAGCCGCCGCCGCTTCTGGTCAAGCTCGCGCCCGATCTCGCCGACACTGATCTGCCGGAGGTCGTGCGCGTGATCCTGTCGCATGGCGCCGACGGCATCGTGGTGTCGAACACGACGCTTTCCCGTGGCGGGGTGCGCGACGCGAATTTCGCCAAGGAGACCGGCGGATTGTCGGGGCGGCCGCTCTTCGCCCGCGCCACACGCATGCTGGCGCGCGTCCATATACTGAGCGAAGGCAGACTGAAGCTGATCGGCGTCGGCGGCATCGATTCACCCGAGACGGCGCTGGCCAAGATCGAGGCCGGCGCCTCGCTGCTCCAGCTCTATACCGGGCTCGTGTTCGAAGGACCGGGCCTGATCGGCCGCATCAAGCAAAGGCTGGTCGAGGCGATGCAGAAGGAGGGATGCGGCACGCTCGCGCCGTTGGTGGGGAAGCGCGCGGCGGAATGGTCGGAGCGGGCGATCCCTTCATGATGATCACCATCTACCATAATCCCCGCTGCTTGAAATCGCGCGAGACGCTGAAGCTGCTCGAGGCGCGCGGGCTCAAGCCTGTGATCGTGGACTATCTGAAGACGCCGCCTACGCCCGCCGAGCTCAAATCCATCCTCAAGACGCTCGGGCTCAAGCCAGAGGCCCTGTTGCGCAAAAGTGAACCGCTTTATGCCGAGCTTGGTTTGAAGGACCGTAAATTGGACGACGACGCGCTGATCGCGCTGATGGTCGAGAACCCGATCCTCATCGAGCGGCCGATCGTGGTCGCCGGCGGCAAAGCCGCGATCGGCAGGCCGCCGGAAAAAATTCTGGAGATCCTTTAGGCTTCGCGCTTGCGCGACGGCGCGTCGAGCACCTCGCGGCCGCTGCCGCCGCGCCCTAAGGATTTCAGCAGGCGCATCACGAGCCAGACCGGGAAGACGATGACGGCGCCGAGCAGGAAATAGCGGAAGGCCTTCTCGACCGCGGCGAAGCCCATGTCGTAGATGCGTTCGGCAAGGCGCCTGATGCTGTCGATGATCTCGAAGGGGCTGAAGCCGAGCGCGGCGAGCACGACGCCCACGATCAGCGAGAGGATCGCCAGCCTGACCAGAACGAGCGCCGGATTGCCGCCAAAAAACCGTTCCATCTGTCCGCTCTCCGTTGCCCCTGGGACCTCGCCAATAACGCGACCGCCAGCTTCGACTCGAATTACAGCAGAATTGGTGCGAAGGAGAGCCAAGGTCAAGAAGAAGAGCAAGAAGACAAGAATGAGCGCAAGCCAGAGCCCGATCGCCGACGCGCCGGTAGGCGCGTTGCCGGAGCCCTTCGCCGGCTGGTTCAAAGCCCGCGATTGGCGCCCGCACGCGCACCAGCTTGCGCTACTCGACTATGCCGGGCAGGGGCGTGACACGCTGCTGATTGCGCCGACCGGCGGCGGCAAGACGCTGGCCGGGTTCCTGCCGAGCCTGGTCGATCTCTCCCGCCGCCCGGTGAAGCGGGCGGCCGAAACGGCGATCCACACGCTCTATGTCTCGCCGCTGAAGGCGCTGGCCGTCGACATCGCGCGCAACCTCGCGGCCCCGGTCGAGGACATGGCGCTGCCCATCAGGCGGGAGACCCGTACCGGCGACACGCCGCCATCCCGCCGCGCCCGCCAGCGCATCCTTCCGCCGGACATTCTACTGACCACGCCGGAGCAGATCGCGCTGATGCTGTCGCATAAAGGCGCGGCCGAGCTGTTCGGCTCTCTCAAATATGTGATCCTGGACGAGCTGCACGCGCTCGCCTCGAGCAAGCGCGGCGATCTGCTGGCGCTCGACCTGGCGCGGCTCCGCACGTTGTCGCCGGAACTGACAGCCATAGGCCTTTCGGCGACCGTGGCGCGGCCTTCCGAGCTTGCGGCCTATCTGGTGCCGCATCAGGGTCAGTCCGCCACGCGCCTTGCCGAGATCGTGGTGGCGGGTGAGGGGGCACGCGCCGACATCGAGATTCTCAGATCGGAGGCCGAGCTGCCCTGGGCCGGGCACTCGGCGCGCTATGCCCTCCCAGAAATCTACGAGGCGATCAAGGCGCACCGCATGTCGCTCATCTTCGTCAACACGCGCTCGCAAGCCGAGATGCTGTTCCACGAGCTCTGGCGCTACAACGACGCCAATCTGCCGATTGCGCTGCATCACGGCTCGCTCGACGTGGCGCAGCGCCGCAAGGTCGAGGCGGCGATGGTGGCGGGGAAGCTCCGCGCCGTGGTCTGCACCTCCACCCTCGATCTCGGCATCGACTGGGGCGAGGTCGACCTCGTCATCAATGTCGGGGCGCCCAAAGGCGCAAGCCGTCTGGCGCAACGCATCGGCCGCGCCAATCACCGGCTCGACGAGCCGAGCAAGGCCCTGCTCGTGCCCGCCAACCGTTTCGAGGTGGTCGAGTGTCAGGCGGCGCTCGAAGCGGCGGAAGAAGGCGCGCAGGATACGCCGCCGTCTCGTCCCGGCGCGCTCGACGTGCTCGCCCAGCATGTGCTGGGCACGGCTTGCGGCGCTCCCTTCGATCCCGATCGGCTTTATCGCGAGGTGACGAGCGCCGCGCCCTATCAGGGGCTGACACGCGAGGGGTTCGACCAGATCGTCCAGTTCGTGGCAACCGGCGGCTATGCGCTCGCCAATTACGACCGCTACGCCAAGCTGAAGCGGACGCCCGAAGGGCTCTACCGCATCGCCCACCCGCGCATCGCGCAGCAATACCGGCTCAATGTCGGAACAATAGTCGAGGCGCCGATGCTCCGCGTCCGCCTCGCCCGGCTGAAAGGCGGCGCGCTCAAGCCTAAAAACGTCCTGGCCGCGGGCCGCATCCTCGGCGAGGTCGAGGAATATTTCATCGAGCAGCTCAGCCCCGGCGACACGTTCGTGTTCGCGGGCGAGGTGCTGCGCTTCGAGGGCTTGCGCGAGACCGACGCCATCGTCACCCGCGCGCATGCGACCGAGCCCAAGGTCCCGGCTTACGAAGGCGGCAAGTTCCCGCTCTCGACCTATCTTGCGATGCGGGTCCGCCTGCTGTTGGCCGATCCGGGCTCCTGGTCGCGGCTCCCCGATCAGGTCTCCGATTGGCTTCGCCTGCAAGCCGACATCTCCGTGGTGCCGGGCGCGCACGAGATCCTGGTCGAGACCTTCCCGCGCGGGCAGAAGCATTATCTCGTCTGTTATCCCTTCGAGGGGCGGCTGGCGCATCAAAGCCTCGGCATGCTGCTGACAAGGCGGCTGGAGCGGGCGCGCGCCGCGCCGCTCGGTTTCGTCGCCAATGAATATGCGCTGGCCATCTGGGCGCTGAGCGACATGGGTGAGATGATCAAGAACGGGCGGCTCGACCTCGCGCAACTGTTCGACGAGGACATGCTCGGCGACGATCTCGACGCCTGGCTCGCCGAGTCGAGCCTGATGAAGCGCTCCTTCAGGGTCTGCGCCATCATCTCCGGCCTGATCGAGCGGCGCCACCCGGGACAGGAGAAGACCGGACGGCAGATGACGGTCTCCTCCGACTTGATCTATGATGTGCTGCGGCAGCACGAGCCCGATCACATTCTGTTCAAGGCTGCCTTTGCCGATGCGGCAACGGGACTCATCGATGTCGGGCGCCTCGGTCATTTCTTAAGACGAATCAAGGGACGAATCAGGCATATTGCGTTGCAGCGTGTCTCGCCGCTCGCCGTGCCGGTGATGCTGGAGATTGGACGCGAGAGCGTTCCCGGAGAGGCGAGCGAGGTCTTGTTGCGTGAGACGGTGGAAGATCTCATCGCGGAGGCCTTAAACGGACATGCTGCGCGCAAAGCCTGACCTCATGCCGGAAACCGCACCCTCGCTTCGCGCGCATATCAGCGTCTCGGGCCATGCGATGCGGCCGCTTGCCGCCGGTGCGCTCTATTGGGAAGCCGAGGACACCCTTCTGGTGGCCGATTTGCATCTCGAAAAGGGCGCCGCCTATGCCGCGCTCGGCATGCTGCTTCCGCCTTACGACACGCGCACCACGCTCGAACGGCTGGCCAAGGTGATTGGCGCGGTGGAGCCGGCGCGCGTCGTTGCGCTCGGCGACAGCTTTCACCGCAGCGAGTCGACGAGGACTCTCGCGGCCGACGACCTCGCCTTTCTGCTGAAGCTGCAACAGGGCCGCGAATGGTTCTGGATCTGCGGCAATCACGACCCGCATCTGCCCGCCTCGATCGGCGGCACAGTTTGCGCCACGCTCAGTATTTGCGGCGTGACGCTCCGGCACGAGCCCTCGGAAGCGCAGCCGGTGCGGGAGATCGCCGGCCATTTGCATCCCGTCGCGCGCATCGCAAGGCGCGGCGCCATGATCCGCCGCCGCTGCTTCGCCACCGACGGCAACCGCCTGGTGATGCCGGCCTTCGGCGCCTATGCGGGCGGGCTCAACGTGCTCGACGAGGCTTTCGGGCCTCTCTTCTCCCGCCAACGGCTCGAAGCGTGGATGATGGGACGGGCCGACGTCTATCCCGTGATCGGGAGCCTGCTGCTGCCGGACTGATCTATTCGCGGCGGAAGGCGGCCCAGCCGGCCAGGCCCGCAAGCATGGCGAGCGCCACCGCCAGCAGCCCGTAGATGAGCGGGTGGTTGAAAGCCAGCAGATAGATCATGCGCTCGAAGCCCGCCTTGCTCACTTCGAGCGTGCTCTGGTTCTTGCTCACGATCTGGCCGTCGCGGAACAGATAGACATTGGCGGTATAGCGGCCGATGGGGACGTTCACTGGCAGGTCGACGGTCGCCCTGAACAGGCTGCGGCCGACAAAGGCGACTCCGTCGTCGTGCTCCTGGAACAGACGCTGTTGCTCTTTCAGCCTGACCACGGTCGAGCGGAACGTCTCCTCGTCGGGACCGCTTTTCGTGACCCTGCCAAAATCGATGTTGTTCAGGCCGATGCCGAGCGTCTCCAGCGTTTCGTCCGACGTGATCGCCCGCAACGGACGCGTGGAGAGCACCGCGTAGAAGCCGGGCACCGTGGGATAGATTTTGCCCGGACCGTTCACCCAAATGCCCGCCATCCGCTCTTTCCGCCTGGCGACGATGGCCTGGTCCGGCGCGCGCAGCACCACGACCACGTCGTAGATGTCTTGGTCGGGCGCGGCCCCGCTGAAATCGACGCTGCCGAAGATGAGGATCTCGATGCCGGTGAAGTTCGACTGGATGGAGATTTCGCGCGTGGAGATGTCCGACACGACCTCCTCGCGCGGCTTGGGCTGCGCGACGGGATCGGCCGCATCGGCGGGCGCTGTCGAAAGAGCGGTGAGAAGGAGGACGAGGGGTGCTGCGTTCCGCATCAGGCGCCTGCCAGGACGGGCGTGAGGCTGTAAAGTTCGGACGGCTTCAGCACGAGATCGAACAAGAGGCGGATGGCAACCGCCAGCACCATCAGGGCAAGTAGCGCGCGAAGCTGCTCGCCTCGCAGCTTCTGCCCGGCGCGCACGCCGAACTGTCCGCCGATGACCCCGCCGGCCGCGAGGATCAGCGCGAGCACGATATCGAGCGTGAAATTGAAGCTCGCATGCAGCACGGTGACGACGGCGGTGACGAAGATGATCTGAAAGGTCGAGGTGCCGATCACCACATTGGTCGGCATGCGCAACAGATAGATCATCGCCGGCACCATGATGAACCCGCCGCCGACGCCGAGGAACGCGGTCAAGAGCCCGACCACCCAGCCGATCACCAGCGGGGGGATGGCGCTGATATAGAGGCGCGAGCGGGGAAAGCGCACCTTGAACGGCATGCCGTGGATCCAATTGTGCTGTCCCGGCCTCCGTCCCGAGGCAGGCTTGCCGGCGCGCACTCTCCTGATGGCGCGGAGGCTTTCGCCGAGCATCAAACTGCCGATGACGCCGAGCAGGACCACATAGGCCAGCGAGATGATGAGGCCGGCCTGGCCCGCCTCGCGCAGCAGCTTGAGCACGAACACGCCGATCAAGGCGCCGGCCACGCCGCCTACGATCAGCACGGTCCCCATGCGGAAATCGATATTGCTGCGGCGCCAGTGGGCGAGCGCGCCCGAGACCGAAGTGGCGACGATCTGGTTCGCGCCGGTGGCCACCGCGATCGAGGGGGGGATGCCCGAGAACATCAAAAACGGGGTCAGCAGGAAGCCTCCCCCGACCCCGAACATGCCCGACAGGAAGCCGACCGCCGCGCCGAGCCCCAGCATGAGCACCAGGTTCACCGAAATCTCGGCAATGGGGAGATAGACCTGGAACATCGGCCCGGGGGTTCGCGTGGCGCGTTTCGCCGAAACTGTTCGCCGCGCGCGGACCTGTCAATCCGTAAGGCTCCAGCCTTACGAAAATGTCATCTGGCTCGGAAGCTTGGCTAGCTCGTCAGGCGCTCGAGCTTGGCGACCAGGGGAATGGTGACCTTGCCGGTCTCCTCGAGGCCGTTGCGGCGCTCGAAGCTCTTGATCGCGTCGCGCGTCCGGAGACCCATGAGGCCATCGGGAACGCCCACCTCGTAGCCGAGCTTGTTGAGGAGCGTCTGCGCGTGGTTGACGAGCGAAACATTGGTCGCGGCCGACGCGTCGGCCCATTCCTGGAGCTCCGCCACCTCGTTGGCATCTTGCGCGGTTTGCTTGGCGGTCCAGGCCTGGATGGTCTGCTCGGCTGCGGCGAGGGAAGCGGGATCGAGCTCCTGCTTGACCAGATCGCGCCGCTTGGCCGCCTCTGCGTCGCCGTTCTTGGCGGCGAGCGCGAACCATTTATAGGCCTCGGCGAGATTCTTCGGCATGCCGAGGCCATGCTCGGCGAGGATGCCGAGATTGAACTGGCTGTCGGCGAGGCCATAGGCCGCGGCTTCGCCATACCATTTGGAGGCGAGCGCATAGTCGGCGCTGCCGTCGCCGCTGCCGCTCGCGCTGACGGCGAGATTGTGCATGGCCTTGACGTTGCCCTTCTCCGCCGCCGCCTGGTACCAGGACCGCGCCCGGCCGAGATCCTTGGCGACGCCCTGCCCGCGCTCGTAGAGAACGGCGAGACGGTACTGGGC
>JALHTP010000470.1 GCA_022865725.1 Methyloceanibacter sp.
CCCCCCCTTCGACCTCATCTTCATCGATGCCGACAAGGAAGGCACGCCCGGCTATTTCCAATGGGCGGTTAAGCTCGCGCGCCAGGGTGCCCTCATCATCGTCGACAATGTCGTGCGCGAAGGCGCCATCCTCGATGCCTCGGGCGAGGATCCGAGCGTTCTGGGGATGCGCCGCTTCTTCGAGCTTGCCGCCACGGACCCGCGCGTGAGCGGAACCGCGATCCAGACCGTGGGCGCGAAAGGCCATGACGGGCTCGCCATTCTCCTCGTCGCCGAGGGGCCTAGCCCGTAACGCTCACCCTTTGTTGTTTTTCGATTTCTGAGCGAGCAACTCGCCCCGAACCCTCTCAAGCTGAGCCAGGGCCGCGTCGTCGAGCTTGGGAAACTTCAGATCGAGCTCCTCCAGCCGGGCAACCAGCGTGGCGGCGACCACGAGGCGGGTGAACCATTTATGGTTGGCCGGCACCACGTACCACGGCGCGTCCTTGGTCGCGGTATGGCGGATGGTCTCCTCATAGGCCTGCATATACGGGTCCCAGAGCTTACGCTCCTCGACATCGTGAGCCGCGAACTTCCAGCGCTTGCTCGGCTCCTCGATGCGCGCCAAGAGCCGGCCCAATTGCTCCTTCCTGGAAATATTCAGGAAGAACTTGATCGGCAGGATGCCGTTATGGGCGAGATAGGACTCGAAATTGTTGATGTCGCCGAAGCGCTGATTCCAGATCTCGTCGGTGATGAGCTTTTGCGGCAGCCGCTGCTTTTGCAGAATCTCGGGATGCACCCGCACCACAATCGTCTCTTCGTAATAGGAGCGATTGAAGATACCGATGCGTCCGCGCGACGGCAGCGCGATTGAAGCGCGCCACAGAAAGTCGTGATCGAGCTCCTGCTCGCTCGGCGCCTTGAAGGAATGGACCTCGCAGCCCTGCGGATTGACGCCGGACATCACCTGCTTGATGACGCCGTCCTTGCCGGAGGTGTCGATGCCTTGCAGGACCACGAGGATCGCCCAGCGATTGTCGGCATAAAGCTTCTCCTGCAAGGCGGAAAGCCGCTTCACGCCCGCTTCGAGCATGTTCTTGGCGTCGTCCTTGTCGATATCCAGCCCGCAAGTGTCGTCGGGGTCGAAATCGGCCAGCCGGAAGTCGCTTCCCTTGCGGATACGGTAGCGCTCGATGATCTCAGTTGGGAGCATCCTCCCCCTCCTTATGGTCTAACGCGTCGCAGTCGTGAGCATCCCTAAAGCAGCGAGGGCTCGAGCGGCTCTTGGATGCCCGGCTCCTCGCGTTTGGAATCGTTGATCTTCGGGTCCATCTCGATCGCCCCGAAGAGATCGTCGGGAGCAGGCAGCAATAGGCGCATGGCGGCTTCGGCCGGCGTAGCCTTGACGTCGAGCCACGCCTCGAAATCCTCAGGCGCGAGCACCACGGGCATGCGGTCGTGCAGCGATGCGATCGTGCGGTTGGCGGGACAGGTGAGAATCACGACCGTGTCGATCTCGGCGCCCTCCAAGTCGCGCCAGCGCTCATAGAGCCCGGCAAAGGCGATCAGCTTCGCTTGCCGCGGGCGCAGCAGGAAGGGGCGGCGCTTGCCCTTGGGGCCGGTCCATTCATAGAAGCCGTCGGCCGGGATGAGGCAGCGCCTGTAGCGCATGGCATTGCGAAAGGAGGGTTTCACCAGCGCCTCCTCCGAGCGGGCGTTGATGAGGGTCGGGAACTCCTTCGGATCCTTGACGAAGGCCGGCAAAAGGCCCCAGCGCATCAGCCGGAAGCGCCGCGTCCCTTCCTTGTCGCGGGCCACGACGGCGATGGCTTGCGTCGGGGCGACATTGTAGCGCGCCGGGAAATTCGGCGTGTCGGGATAGCCGAAATAAGCGCGCACGGCCTCCGGCGGAGAGGTGAGGCTATAGCGCGAGCACATGCGATTCCGCCCCTGGTAACGCTTTGGCAATCATGATCGGGCAACACTCCATCTATTCCAAGGCCCGTTTACATCAGTCATTGCGGCATGTTTGTTGACGAAAAGCACGATTCCCGCTCGGGAGACCTCTACGAGGACGTAAGCCGCGAGGACATCGTCGCGGCCTTCCGCATGGCTATGATCGGCCATTTCCGTTCGCATGTCCCGGGCACCAACATCAACGAATCGACGCTGCTCGCAAGCGACTACCTCAATCACTTCCACGAGCTCGTGATGCTGCTCGAGGCGATTTCCTCCGAGCCTCGGGGATTCGCCGACGACCTCCTCTCCTGGCGCCCGCTGACCTATGAGGAGCATTTCTTCGAATCGGGCTTCCGCGACAAGAATCTGGCGATTGCCGCCTATCGCCGGGCGCCGCCCAAGATCCGCGCCCGCTTCGACGAGGCGGTGGCGCGGCTGCATGGCGAAGCCGCGACCCTGGTCGCCGAGGTGGCTCAAGACCTTACCGGCAGCACTAAGATCCTGAACAAGACTTGCGAAAAGGCCGCTCAGCGCCTGCGTATCCTGATCGACGAGGCCAACGCCATCGCCAATGGCGAGGCGCTCCCAGACAAAGATCCCGAGACGCTTGGCGATGTCGGCGGGCAAGCGGCGATCGACGCCCTGTTCGGCACTCGCTGATTGACTTAGAAAAGCGGGCCGGCCCACGCTCAACCCGCTTTCCATGCCCCAGCCAAACGCAACCGACCAAGATTTCGCGCCGCTCCGCAATGGAGCCAGCATCGCCGTGTTCAAGGATCGCAAGGTCCTGCTCGTGCAACGCGGACGCCCCCCCTTTGCCGGCTTGTGGAGCCTTCCCGGCGGCAAGACCGAGGGACAGGAGGCGCCGCGCGAGGCTGCCTGCCGCGAGCTCAAGGAGGAGACCGGTATCGAGGCCGATGTGGAGGGCGTGGTGGATACGGTCAAGGTCGTGGCCGAAGAGGGCAGAAGCGGTGGCGTCACCTACCGGCTGACTGTCTTCTATGGCCGCCCGACCGGCGGCAGTCTGAAGGCCGGAAGCGACACGATGGCGGCCGAATGGGTGCATTTGGACGATATCGAGGCGCTTCCCCTGACCGAGGGGACGGCCGATCTGATTTGGGTCGCGGCGCATAAAGTGCGCATGCCCTGAAGGCTAGATTTCAACAAAAATTGGCGTTACTCAGGTCCGATGGGACAGGCCAAAAAGCGCCTCTTGCGGCTCGCCTTCGGCGCGCTCTGCCTCGCCTGGGCGTGCATGGCCCTGGCGCCGGCCGCGCAAGCCCAGTTCTTCTGGTGGTTCGACCAGCCGAAATCGGCGCCGAAGCCGCGGTTCAAGGCCAAG
>JALHTP010000005.1 GCA_022865725.1 Methyloceanibacter sp.
AGCCAGGGGCGCGGCGGACGCAACGATTGATGCGGCTCCATCGACGCTTCATTGTCACAGGCGAACTTCAGCAGAGCGGTCACATTCGGCGAAGACCAATCGCCTGCCATATAAGCCTCGGCAAAGCCGATGTCCGACCCCGTAGCGAGGCGCCAGAGGCAGCGCCAGCGATGGATCGTCATCCGCGCCTGCGGGCCGGGCCGGGCGCCATCAAACACCAGCCGATCGCCGGCAGGCGTTTCGACAACGAGCTGACCGCACTCCAACCCACTTAAGCTCCGGCGCAAGAATGCTTCGGTGAGCGAGCGCGAAAGCGGCCGCTGCTCCGAAGCGATCGATCGAGTGGCGGATTGCTCGTGCCGAACAGACATGATGGTTCAATCCGAAAGTGCAGAATTCGCGGTAACGACCGGTGCGGCGCGCTCGGGCGGGGCCGGCCGTAGGCGCACGCGAAGTCCCTTCAGCCAAAGGCGCAGGGCCTCCCAGTGGATGGCGGCCATCACCTTCAGGGTGATCGCAGGGATCGCGACGAACGCGCGCACCAGATTGCGATCGGTGAGGGCCTTTCGCTCCCCAGTCAAAACGGCATTGAGGACCGGTCCTTCTGACGTGCTGGCGCGAATGCCGACGGCAATGCGCTCGTCCGGACCAGAAACACGGAAGTCGTAGCGCATGTTCATGTCCAGGAAGGGCGACACGTAGAGCGCCTTGCGGCAGCGCTGGCGAAGCTCGCCTTTCCCCTTCTTGGCCGGGATGACGTAGCTGTGCCGCTCGCCGAATGTATTGTGCACCTGATAGACCAGCGCAACCGGATTGCCATCGGCGTGGCAACAGAAGTACACGCTCAGCGGATTAAAGCAGTAGCCGAGAGTGCGCGGCATGCAGAGCAGCCGGATCGAGCCACCAGTTAGCTGCACTCCTGCCTCGCGGAGCTTGATCTCCACTTGGGCACGAAGCGGCGTTGCGCTTCCATCACCGTGGTCCGCGTCATGGAGGCTGAAGAGATTGGCTCGGTTATGGGAGAACCACCGAATCCGGCCCGATAGCTTGTCCAGTTCGTCGAGATCGAGGAGAAACCAGAAGGCGCGATAACGAAATTGATGGACACGCGGGTACAGCCGCCGATGCATCACCGATCCGACGTAGAGCGACGAATTGAGCTTCATGCCAACAACTCCGGAGTGCTGGCCTCGGGCGCCCGCGCCGTAAGCACGATACGTCCGGACTCGTTTGGCACGCGCCAGGGCCGCCGCACTGTGCCAAGCTGCTCTGCGACCGCGAGCCCCGCCTGCAATCCGTCTTCGTGGAAGCCCGCGCCAAAATAGGCGCCGCAGAACCAGGTGTTCCGCTCGCCCTGCAGCCGCCACAGCTTTCGCTGCGCGGCCATGCCCTTCGCATCGAAGATCGGATGATCGTAGACCTCGCTGTGAAGCAGCGCACCGGCGCGCGGCGGCCGCGGCGGATTGAGGGTGACGAACAACGGGGCCTCGCTCTCGATGTTCTGCAGGCGGTTCATCCAGTAGGTCACGCAAACGCCATCACGCACGGTATCGCGCGAACCGATATAATTCCAGCTCGACCAGACCGACCGCCGCTTCGGCATAAAGCTCTCGTCGGTGTGCAGCACGGCGAGATTGCGGCTGTAACGGAACGCGCCGAGAAGATCGCGCTCCCCGGAGCTCGGATCGGCAAGATACTCGAGCGCCTGGTCTGCGTGACTGGCCAACACCACATGGTCGTAACGTTCCGAATGGCCCTTCGAGTCGGTGACAATCA
>JALHTP010000471.1 GCA_022865725.1 Methyloceanibacter sp.
AGGGGAAGGGCGCCTAGCCGAAGCTGCGGGCGAGGCTGTCGGGGTCCTGGAGCTCGACGAACTGAATGGCCATGCCCTGCTCGTGGTGGCGCACCACGCGGCCCCGCATGCGGCCGAGAATGAGCGCGGTGCCGACCGGGGGCTTCACGGCGCAGGCGACCGAGGCGCCGTTCAACGAGACGTCGATGATCCGGCAGTTATGCACGTCGCCGTTCGGCATGATCAGCTTGGAGGCGTTAATGCGCGGCACGACGCGCTCGTGCTTGCGCTCCTCGCCGAGGCCCAGGGCCTCCTGGTTGATGAGCCAAGTCAAAAGATTGGCGATGCGCTCCCGCTTATAGAGGCTCGCCATGATGCGCACCGCGAAGCCTCCGTCGAAGGAGCGCGCCACGACGCCCTCGATGCGGCCGAGATTGTCGAGATAGGCCACAATGCGCTCGCCGATCGCGCAAGCCACAGGCGCAATGATGGCCATGCCGCCCGCCGACATATTAATGACTTGGCAAGGGTATTCCTGCTTGTCTTCGCGCATGAAGCGGCCGAAGACGCTTACGGGTACGCGCCGATGCCTGCGGCGTTCCGGCACGAGCTTCGGCCGGTTGATGCTGCGGTCGAGGCGACGCTCTGCGCGTCCCCTGGGCGAGTCCGCAGGCGTTCCTTCCTCAAGAGTGGGGATGCTCATCCTACCGCCGGGTGCCCGCAGTGGTTGTGTTGGCCGGGATATACGTCGTGGCCTGATCGAAAACTAGTTTCGCAGTCCAACCTAGGCGGGTCTCGGTTAAGGAACGTCTAAGCCGTCGCCCCAAAACGGTAATTATCAGTAGGCGTCCTTATTGCCCAAGGGGCGGCGGTTGGCCGGCCTTATTGTCGATGCGGCTATTCCCCGGCCTCGCTGAGGCCTCCCTCGAGCACGCGGAAGCGCCGGGCGCCGATGCTTACGACCTCACCGCCGCCTTGCGCCATGAACGCTGGGACGCCATCGGGCCAATGCAAGTTCAGCTCGACGATCTCCTGGCGCAGCAGCGGTTCGGCTCCGAGCCAGAAGGGCGGTTCGATCGCGGTGATGGCGCCAAGGATGCGATTGACGATCTCGCCGGTGTGGATCAGCGGCAACAGGACGAACTCGAAGCTCGCCTGCCGGTTGGCGCAGCTATAGGCGTGGAAGCGGCCATAGCCGACAGCGGCATCGCTGAACACGGTGTGGAGCAGGGAAGAGACGGCGTCGCGATCGGCCTTGTCCCACAAGCTCAACAGATCCGCGCCCCGGAGCTCGCGCCCGAACTGCTCGCAAATCCTCGTGCCGGCGAGCCGGAACCGGTAGCCGAGCCGGCCCCCGCCTTCGGCAATGAAGGTCTCGGGCAGAACGCCGGCGATCCCGGACGGCTCGATCTCGAAGCGGCGCGGCGCAACGCGGCCATTGCGTACGCGATCCCAATACGCGTAAAGCTGCCTACTCGTTGCTTGCTGCATAACCCCCACCCGACACCAACGCTACACCTTACGAAGACGCCCGCCCAACCTCCCGCCAAGCCAAGGTAAACATCCCGCTTTGGCACAAAGGCTGAGCTTGCAATGCTCATGGACCAACTAAGCAGGGAGTGTGCCAGGGCTGGAGAAGTGGCGCGTGAGCAGGAGGCTTATGCGCCGTTATGGTTGCCAGGGGCGGTGGCGCACGTTTTTTGGAGGGCTTTTTGGCCATGGCCGCGCGTGAACCGATCTTCAATATCCCCCGCAGCGTGGCAGGGGTGGCCCTGCTTCTGATCGGCGTGCAGATCGTCAGAGGCCTGTTGCCGGACGAGCTCGATCTCACGCTTCTGCTCACGCTCGCGTTCATTCCGGCGCGCTATAGCGGGGCGGCGCTCGAGCTTCCGGGAGGGTATGTCACCGCCGTCACGTCCTTCGTGACCTACATGACGGTGCATGCGGGGTGGGTGCATGTCCTGGTGAATCTGGCGTGGATGCTCGCCTTCGGCAGCGCCGTGGCCCGCCGCATGGGCGCCATGAAGTTTCTCGCCTTCTCGGTCCTGTGCGGCGTCGCCGGGGCGCTCACGCATCTTCTCTTCCACTATGGCGACATGGCGCCCGTCGTCGGGGCCTCGGCGGCGATCTCGGGCCAGATGGCCGGCGCGCTCAGATTTATCTTCGGGGCGCAGCGGCTCCCGGGGGAACGGACGCCCGATTTCATCGGCGCGCCGCTGATGAGCCTCCGCCAGACCCTGACCGACAAGCGCATCGTCGCCTTCCTCATCTTCTGGTTGGCGCTCAACGCCTATTTCGGCCTCAGCGCCATCAAGATCGCCGGCGAGCAAGGCAGCATCGCATGGGAGGCCCATATCGGCGGGTTTCTCTGCGGCTTGTTCGTCTTCGGCGCCTTCGACCGGGGCAAGCCGGCCGAGGACGAGCCCCGCCTCGCTTAGAGGCCGGAATTCGCCTGCAACTTTCCAGGGCCCTTGCGCGTCTTTCCGGTCCGGGACAGAATGTCGCAGTCACGGGACTGAAGCTCCCGGGCTGGAGGAAACGACCATGAACGTCGCCACGATTCTGAAGCTGAAGGGCAGGGAGGTGGTGACCTCTGGCCCCCACACCTCACTCCTCGATATCGCCGAACTGCTGGGGTCGCATGGCATCGGCTGCGTCGTCATCACCGGCGCGGATGGCAAGGTCGCGGGCATCGTGTCCGAGCGTGACATCGTGCGCGAGATCGGGCGCGCCGGATCGAGTGTGCTGAAGGAGCCGGTCGCGAGCTGCATGACCAAGACCGTCTTCACCTGCCGCGAGGCCGACACCATCGACAGGCTGATGGCCGAGATGACGGCGCACCGGTTCCGCCACATGCCCGTGGTCGAGAGGGGCCGGCTCGCCGGGCTTGTCTCGATCGGCGATGTGGTGAGGATGCGGATCGCCGAAGCGGAGATGGAAGCTGCGGCGATGCGCGAGTACATCGCCACCGGCTAATCGTCAGCTCAGGCGGCGAGCGCGCGCACCGCGATCTTGATCTCATCGATCTGCTTCTCGGCCGCGCGCGCGCCGAGCTCGATCGCCTCGCGGGCGCGGTGGAAATCGAACAGGCCGATACTGCCCGTCTTGGGGGCGATGAGAATGTCGGGCGGGTCGCCCGCGAGCCGCGAACGCGCGATGCGGTCCTGGGTGATGTTGATGGCGTCCATCATCACGGCCGACATGCCGGGCGCGTCGCTTCGGCCGAAGATCTGCCGGTGCAGCAAATGCACAGCCGCTCGTCCGTTCGAGCCGAGAAGCTCGGCGCCCTCTGACGGGGCAGCGGGCTCGGCATAGGCTTCCTGATCGTGGATCACGGCGCCTTTGCTGAAGACGTCGTTGCTCAGATTGACGGCGATGACGATGCGGGCGCCGAGCGCGCGGCACACCGAGACCGGGATCGGGTTGACCAGCGCGCCGTCGATCAGCCAGCGGCCGTTGATCTGCACGGGGCGGAAGATGCCGGGCAGCGCGAACGACGCCTGTAGCGCGTTCACCAGGCTTCCCTTGTTGAGCCACACCTCGTGTCCGGTGCCGAGCTCGGTGGCGACCGCAACGAATCTCCGCTCCAGGCGCTCGATTTGGAATTGCTGCAGATGCTGCTCAAGTCGCGCGCTCAGGCGCTGGCCGGTGATGAGACCGGAGCCGGCGAAATTGACATCGAGAAAGCCGAAAATGCGCCGGCGGGTCAGCCCGCAGGCGAACTCTTCCAGCGCATTGAGCCGGTTCGTGACGAAGCAGGCGCCGGCAACGGCGCCGATCGAGGTGCCGGCGACGATGTCGGGCTCGAGCCCCGCGGCAATCAGGCTTTTCAGCACGCCGATATGGGCCCATCCGCGGGCCGCACCGCCGCCAAGGGCGATGCCAATCGTCGGTCTTCCGTTACTCACCATCATGGTCAAGGCCCAAGCCGGAGGGGGTCCGGCCAACTCCTAGCCGCACACGACCATCCCTGAACTTCAACCGGCATGGCCGAATGCGACAATCTAGCCGCGGATCATGTTACTCCGAACTCTTTAAGGTTCCCTTTGCGGCACCAGCATGACGGTAGACGGTCTCCGGATCGAACTGTCGCTCGGCGTCGACGAAGCGCAGCGACACTCCACCGCCCGGCGCGGGGCCGAGAGGGACAGCGCGGTAGAAGCAGGACCGGCGTCCGGTATGGCAGGCAGCGTCGATGCCAACGGCCTCGACCTTCAGCCAGATGGCGTCCTGGTCGCAGTCGGTGCGCATTTCTACGACGCGCTGGGAGTTGCCGCTTTCCTCGCCCTTGCGCCAGAGGCGGCCGCGCGACCTCGACCAATAATACGCTTCGCCGGTCTCGATGGTGCGGGCGAGCGCCTCTTCGTTCATGTAAGCGAGCATCAGCACCTCGCCGGTCGCGGCCGAGGTGGCGACCACGGGCACCAGGCCTTCGGCGTCGAATTTCGGCGCGAAGACGGTTCCTTCCTCACTCTCGGCCTTGCTCTTGGGGTCAGGGAAGGGGGCTTCTTTGCTCACCGCGATAGGTCCTTCGCGGGGGCGCGCGTCAGCCGCGGCCGCGTTCGGTCGCGAGCATCATGAAACGCGCCTGCTGCGCCGGATCCTCTTTGAAGATGCCGGTGAACTGCGTGGTGATGGTGGCGACGTCGGGCTTCCTCACCCCGCGGATCGACATGCATTGATGCACGGCCTCGATCATCACCGCCACGCCTTTCGGCTTCAGCGCCTTGTCGATGGTCTCGGCAATCTGCGCGGTCATGGTCTCCTGCGTCTGCAAGCGGCGCGCGAACACCTCGACCAC
>JALHTP010000472.1 GCA_022865725.1 Methyloceanibacter sp.
CTGTGTGTACCGAAAATTCGATTCGACGTAGACGCAAGGAACGCACGGAGTAAGCTCGCATCCTGATGACTGATCTGCTCAAGCTGATTCTTGGCGTCTTGGCTTCGCTCTTTAGGTCGAGAGCAAAGCTGGAAGCGGAAAACCTGGTGCTGCGGCAACAGATCAATGTGCTTCGCCGGCGAACGCCGAAGCGACCAGATCTGAACAATACCGATCGCTTTTTGTTCGTTTTGCTCTATCGCTGGTTTCCATCCGTCCTAGAGGCGGTTGCGATTGTCAGGCCGGAAACGATCATTCTCTGGCACCGTGCTGGATTTCGGGCGTATTGGCGCTGGCGATCGCGCAACCGTGTCGGCAGACCGAAGGTCTCGGCTGAGCTGCGCACGCTCATTGGCGAGATGAGCCGCGCGAACCCGCTCTGGGGCGCACCACGCATTCATGGTGAGCTGCTCAAGCTCGGCTTCGATGTCGCTCAGTCGACGGTCGCTCGGTATATGTGCCGCCGCTGGCGGCCACCGTCTCAGGGCTGGCGGACGTTTCTCAGCAACCATGCCGACGGTATCGCGGCGGTCGACCTTTTTGTCCTGCCGACGATCGCGTTCCAGATGCTCTATTGTCTTGTTATCATACGAAACGGACGACGACTTTTGGTGTCGTTTGGTGTGACGGCAAACCCAACCGCGGAGTGGATCTCGCGCCAGATCACCGAGGCGTTCCCGTGGGACCATGCGCCGCGATATCTCATTCGGGATCGGGACACCTCGTATGGTCCGGTCTTCTTGCAGCGGATCCGAGCGATGGGCATTCGGGACCATCCGATCGCACCCCGATCACCATGGCAAAATGCATATGTCGAGAGGCTCATCGGCTCGATCCGGCGGGAATGCCTGGACCACATGATCGTGTTCGGTGAAGCGCACCTGCGCCGGATCCTACGCGGATATGCCGCCTACTATAATGAGGCGAGGACCCATCGATCTCTGAATAAGGACGCCCCGTTCCATCGCGCGATTCGGCGTCTCCGCGCCATCACATCACAACCCGTTCTCGGCGGCCTTCACCATCAATATTGCAGAATCTAAATTTCGGCACACACAGGCAAAATCCCACGGGGTGCGGTAGGATTTTCGGAAAGGACACGTAAACGGCGCCACCACCACCGCAGACGGGCCTCCTTGCGGTGACACTCAACACCCCGAGTCGTTCGTCGAGCCGTCGGGCATGAGGGTCCTGCAGAACTTCGCGTCTTCGAGTCGTGCGCCGTCGAGCGTGGCGTTAGTCAGGTTGGCGTCCTGCAGGTTGGCATGTGACAGGTCGGCCCCGGAAAGGTTGGCACCGGTGAGGTTGGCTTCGCGCAGATACGCGCGCGCTGCGGCGGCCTTCGCCAGGTTAGCGTTAGAGAGGTCGGCGCCTCGCAGGTTGGCGCTTTCCAGGTTTGCCGGCTGAGTGCGCTTTTCCATCGCCAGCGCGGACAGGTCCGATCCGCTCAGGTTGACCTCGCCCAGCCGTGCATTTTCCAGATCCGCGCCGCGCATGTCCCTCCCGCTCAGGTCGGCTCCGGTGAGATCACAATACTTGCAGGCGTTAGTGGTGAGAAAAGTATCGAGCTTCGCCTTGTCGAAGGCGAGGCCCCATCCGGCTCCCGCGATAAATAGGGCCACCGCAATACCCGCAGAAGAAAACCAGGTTTTCAGGTGCACAGCAGCAAACTCCTTGGATCGAGAGTTGGTTCGCATCGCAGCCAAACGTGACAACGATCCTTTCTGTTTATCAAGGAGCAAACAGGAGAAGAACAACAAGGC
>JALHTP010000473.1 GCA_022865725.1 Methyloceanibacter sp.
CGCGATCGGCGACGGTCAGGCGCAGCTCTTGAAGGCGGCCTATCATCCGGAAGACGGCCTCGGCGCCGCTCCCTCGGCGCACACGACGGTGATGCAGAAATCCGCCGACGATGCCGCCGCCGAGGAAGAGGACGAGTTCAACGACGACACATTCGCCGGCGCCGAGAGCAAGACGCTCACCGTCGGCCGCGGCGACACGCTGATGAGCCTGTTCACCAAGGCCGGCACCGAGCCGACCGAGGCCAACGAGATCATCGAGGCGCTCGCCTCCATCTTCGCCGGCAAGGATCTCAAACCCGGCCAGGAGATCCGCTTCACGCTCGTGCCCGCACCTTCAGACACGGGGCAGATGGAACCGGTCAGGGTCAGCATCTTCGCCAAGGACAGCCACCTCGCCACCGTGGCGCGAAACCGGCAGGGCGAGTACGTCGCCTCGACCGAGGCCATCGGCAACGACGCCAAGACCGCGCAAGCCTCGACCCGCGCCACGCTCTATGCGAGCTTCTACAACGCGGCGACCGAGCAGCACATCGCGCCCGATACCATCCTCAAGCTGCTGCGCGTCCACTCCTACGACGTGGACTTCAAGCAGAAGGTCAAGGCCGGCGACAGCTTCGAGATGTTCTTCGACGGCGGCGCCGACGACGAAGTGGGCGAGTTGCTCTACACCTCGATGACCATCGACGGGCAGCCCCGCAAGTTCTTCCGCTTCCGCACCCCCGACGACGTGGTCGACTATTACGACGAGCAGGGCAACAGCGCGAAGAAGTTCCTGATGCGCAACCCCGTCAAAGGCGGCCGCTACACATCCGGCTTCGGCGACCGCAGGCATCCGCTGCTCAAATATCTGCGCATGCATACCGGCGTCGACTGGGCGGCGCCGACCGGCACCCCGATCCTCGCCGCCGGCGACGGCACGGTGGAGCGCGTCGGCCGCGAGGGCGGCTACGGCAATTATGTCCGCATCCGCCACGCCAACGGCTTCGCCACCGCCTATGGCCACATGTCGCGCTACGCCGCCGGCGTCGAGCCCGGCGTCAGCGTGAAGCAGGGCCAGATCATCGGCTATGTCGGCTCGACCGGCATGTCCACCGGACCGCATTGCCATTTCGAGGTTCTGGTCAACAACAACTTCGTCAACCCGATGACCATCCAAGTGCCGCGCGGGCTGCAGCTCACCGGCCGCCAGTTCGCCGAGTTCGAAAGAGAGCGCAACCGCATCGAGACGCTGATGCAGATGGACCCGGTCACCAGCCGCGTCGCCCAGGTGAACTGACGAGCTTCGCTCGTTTCCTTTCTCTTTCTCTCCTCCTCTCCTTTCCGGTCTCCCCTCCCCTCCCCGCTTTCTTGCCTGACGCGTTCGTTCCGTCTCGTCATTGCCGGGCTTGACCCGGCAATCCATTCCACCGACGCATCCGCGTGCTGAGCCGTCACGGCATGGATGCCCGGATCAAGTCCGGGCATGACGAGAACGTGGAGCCGCGCGGAAGCCTCTCGCCGGGCGGAAGCCCGCGAGGGATGAGGGGATGGCGCGCCGAAAGACGCAAACCTATGGTTCCGCGATCCTTGCGGACCACGGCGGGCGCCTCTCGGCGCGCCATGCGCGCTCATGTAGCAGCGACAAGCGCAACATGAGCGCTTGCGGCGATTTGACGACGCCGGACCGCGCTTTCGCCGTGAGTGTCCCGCTGGCCCGTCTCTTCTTTTTATTCTGATCCTCTCTCCACGAGAGAGGGACGGATCGCGTTTGGAATAGACCTCACGGTCGTCAGCCAGCTCCTGGCAGGGCCTCGTAGTGGACCCGGGCGGAGTTGTCCTGCGCCGCCCGGGTGAACATGCTGCGCGCATGAACCCGCGGGCGCCACGCCTCATCCCGCAATCGCTGCGCTTCGCGAGAGCGCCCCTCAGAGGGACGAGGTGGATGCAGGATAAAGGAGGTTTCGAGGGCGGGGATAAGATTTGCGATCGCCTACGCTGCGACGACCTGAATCCACTCTTCCTGGCCCTTCTTGCCCTTGAAGTCGAACACCTGCAGCGCGACCAGACCGATTGGCACCGCCTTGGTGGCGTACTTCAACTTCTCATCCACCTCCCGGCCAACGATGAAGCCTCGCACAGTCTCGCCCTCTCCGGAGTGGTGCTCCTTGATGCAACCGATGTAGCGGCAGATCTGGCCAAACACTTTGTCTGCGGCCCTGCCTTTCTTCAGTTCGATAACGACGAGGTCGCCGTTCGTCGCTCGCGCGTACAGGGCAATTGGCCCCACTTCCCGCAAGAACGAATGGTGAACATCTGTTTGATTAGCGTGGACGGCCAGCATAAGGCTGGCCATGACAGACGAAAATGGGATGGCCGGGTCGAGCCCGGCCATGACGGAGAAACGAGGCCGATGCCGAACGTCGGCAGGCGTCGCCACCCCAGCCTCAGTTTTCGCTGTCTTTGATGTACCAGTCCTCGACCTTCACCACGGCGGGGTTTTCGCCGTTGTCGAACAGCCAGGAGTCGACGGCATATTTCTGGCCGGACTTGTTCTCCTTCAGCACCGCCGTCCAATGCGGCCAGTACTGCACCGGATTGAGCTTGACGATGCCCTTGGCCAGATTCTCCTTGGACATGGTGCCCTCGACGCTGTGCTGCTTGATCAGCCCGTTGGCTTGCAGCACGAGGAGATAGCTCGTGGTGTTGGTCGCCTCGTCGACGCAATCCATCTGGCTGGGATCGCCCGACGCGGTGAACTGCATCCCCGCTTTGTCCTTGATGCCGATCTTGTTGCCCACGTCCGTCTCCATCTTGGCAATGGCATAGGCGACGGCGCGGCGCTCCTCGAAGGGCGTGTCGGAGCGCTTGACCTTGCTCATGATGGCCGCGATCTGAGCGATCTGCGCGCGGCTGAAGGTGTAGGGCGTCTGCACCTTGCAAGTGTAAGCGTGGCAGACCGTGACCCGGTTGCCTTGCGGCGGCTCCGCGCCGAACTGGCTGTAATGGATGCGCGGGTCGTCGCCGCCGCCGGACACGCAGCCATAGAGGCCTGCGGCGAGCAGGACGATCAGCACGCGGGCTTGCAACGCTAGTTCCCCCGATTGGCGAGCGCTTCCGCGGTGAGAAGACAACAGAAAGCCCCTCCAGGCAAGCGGCGCCACGGCCACAGTCGGGCGCTCTGCTCGCCACTTTTCTGACGTAATTGGCGGTGGCGTCTGCATCCGCAAACTCCTTCCCCCGCGGGGAGAGGGCTTCCCGCCGACCCGCGAAGCAGGTCGCATGGTGGGCGCCTACCGAGATGTCGGTTTCGTCGCCAGCTTTTTCGGCATCCGCCGCTTCCGTTCAAGCGCTGCCCGAACCGTCGCCAGATAGCCTCGGCTGCGCTGAGGGTCGCGATCGTAGGAAAGGCTTCCGGGCCGGATGCGGCGGAGGGCCAGGATCTCTTCGACCATGACGTGGCGCTGAGCGAGATCGCGGCTGCGGGCGAGCCAGTCGATGACTTCGCCGAGCTGGCCTGGCATGTCGACAAAATCGCCCACGGCGCGCGCCGCCTCGGTGCGAAACAGCAAGGTGGTGCGCGTCCACAGGCGCCGGACGGCGCCCTCGCCGTTTGGATCGGGAGCCGCGCCGTCCGCGAACAGACGAGCCAGACTGAACACCCCGGCAAGTCCAGGATCGCCGTGGAAGAGGGCAGCCTGACGCTCGATCTTGTGGGGAAGCCACAGATCGTCTGCGTCGAGCGTCGCCACGAAGGGCGTCACGACGCGGTCGAAGCCGGCCGTGGTGGCGGCGCCGGGACCCCGGTTGTCTTGGCTGACAAGGGTGATCTCACCTCGCATCCCGGCGATGGTGGCGGCGGTAGCGTCGGTTGAGCCGTCATCAACCACGATGATCTGCCGCGGGCGAACCGTCTGATCGAGGATCGATTGGACCGTTTCACCGATGGTGGACCAGCTCGAACTGGTCGAGCAAATAGTCGAGGAGCGGAGCAGCATAGGGGGCGTGGCCAATTTCAGCCGGTACAACAAAAGCCATGCGTCCACCCGGTGACAATACGGTCGCCGCGGCAACTAGAAATGGCGCCCATGACGACGTTAGACCTGAAAAGAGAACGCCATGCCTCTTGCAGAGTCGTAATGCCCTCTCCCGGGTATCACCCTTGAAGGTCTGATAGCGGATGAAGGGGGATTGCCCGCAGCGCAGTCGAAGCGCTCCTTAGTTGTCTCGGCCCAATCAAAAAAATCCTTCTGGTGAATGCGGGATTGCGGTGCTCGAGCCCGGGCTGCGACGGCGGCGCCCCTATCTACCTCTATGCCGACACTATTGGGATGCTGCGATATAAAGCGACCATCGCCGCACGCAGGGTCGATTAGCCGACATTGGCGATTGCGGACTGCCCAGCGCACAAGTAGAGGACGCGATGAGGTCGGGAGTGTAGTAAGCCCCCCTCTGCTTTCGAGACATGGCAAGCCCCCCTCGCCGAATCCTTGGTAAGAACAAAATAGAAACATCCCTGGGTATCCCGTCAAGCGAAACTTGGCGGAATCCCAAGAAAACAGACCGGCGAGCTGCAAGCTAAGCCGCTTTTTTCGCCGCGGCGCCGTTGAACATCAACCCGTCCTTGCCGGCTTTGATCTCGACCTCAGCGCCGTCTTGCACTTTGCCTTCGAGCAGCATCTCGGCGAGGGGGTCTTGCACATATTTCTGGATGGCGCGCTTCAAGGGCCGCGCGCCATAAGACGGGTCGTAGCCCTTCTTGCCGAGCCATTCCTTGGCGCTTTCGTCGAGCAGAATCGTGATCTTGCGGTCGGCGAGGAGCTTAGCCAGCCGCTGCATCTGGATGTCGACGATTCTGCCCATATGCTCGCGCTTCAGCCGGTGGAACAGGATGATCTCGTCCACGCGGTTGAGGAATTCGGGCCGGAAATGCGCGCGCACCACGCCCATCACCTGGTCGCGCACTTGATCTGAGTCCTCGCCTTCCGGCTGGCTCACGAGATATTCCGAGCCGAGATTGGAGGTCATGATGATCAGCGTGTTGCGGAAATCGACGGTGCGCCCTTGCCCGTCCGTCAGCCTGCCGTCGTCCAGCACCTGGAGCAGCACGTTGAACACGTCGGGATGCGCCTTCTCGATCTCGTCGAACAGAATCACCTGGTAAGGCCTGCGCCGCACGGCCTCGGTCAGCACGCCGCCCTCTTCATAGCCGACATAGCCGGGAGGGGCGCCGATCAGCCGGGCGACCGAGTGCTTCTCCATATATTCGCTCATGTCGATGCGGATCATGGCGTGCTCGTCGTCGAACAGGAATTCGGCGAGCGCGCGCGACAGCTCGGTCTTGCC
The DNA here is from genome assembly GCA_022865725.1 of Methyloceanibacter sp. GTDB lineage: Bacteria > Pseudomonadota > Alphaproteobacteria > Rhizobiales > Methyloligellaceae > Methyloceanibacter. Next base: position 5,323 of record JALHTP010000473.1, read on the forward strand.
GACGCCGGTCGGCCCCAGAAACATGAACGAGCCGATCGGCCGGTTGGGATCTTGCAGGCCGGCTCTGCTGCGGCGCACGGCCGTGGCCACCGCTTGCACCGCCTCTTCCTGGCCGACCACGCGCTTGGCGATCTGCGTCTCCATGCGGAGCAGCTTGTCGCGCTCCCCTTCGAGCATCTTGTCGACCTTGATGCCGGTCCAGCGCGACACGACCTGGGCGATCAGGTCGGGCGTCACGACTTCTTGCGCCATCGCCCCGCCCTTGGTCTCGTCCTCCTCCATCTTTTTTAGCTTGGCTTCGAGCTCGGGGATGACGCCGTAAGCCAGCTCGCCGGCCTTGGTGAGATCGCCCTTCCGCTGCGCCTGCTCGAGCTCGATGCGGGCGGCGTCGAGCTGCTCCTTCAGCTTCTGCGCCGAGGCGAGCTTGGACTTCTCCTCTTGCCACGCTCCGGCAAGAGCATTGGCCTTCTCCTCGAGATTGACGATCTCCTTCTCGAGCTTGACGAGCCGGTCCTTGGACGCGGTATCGCTCTCCTTCTTCAGCGCCTCGCGCTCGATCTTGAGCTGCATGATGCGCCGGTCGAGCTCGTCGAGCTCCTCGGGCTTGGAATCGACCTGCATGCGGAGCCGCGCCGCCGCCTCGTCGACCAGGTCGATGGCCTTGTCGGGCAGGAAGCGGTCGGCGATGTAGCGGTTGGACAGCACGGCGGCGGAGACCAGCGCCGCGTCGGAGATGCGCACGCCGTGATGCAGCTCGTATTTCTCCTTCAGCCCGCGCAGGATCGAGATGGTGTCCTCGACCGTCGGCTCGGACACGTAGACAGGTTGGAAGCGCCGCGCCAGCGCCGCGTCCTTCTCGACATGCTTCCTATATTCATCGAGCGTGGTGGCGCCGACGCAATGCAGCTCGCCGCGCGCCAGCGCCGGCTTGAGCAGGTTCGAAGCGTCCATGGCGCCGTCGGCCTTGCCGGCGCCGACCAAAGTATGCATCTCGTCGATGAACAGGATGATCTGCCCTTGCGCGGCCTCGATATCCGACAGCACGGATTTCAGCCGCTCCTCGAACTCGCCGCGATATTTGGCGCCGGCGATGAGCGAGCCCATGTCCAGCGACAGCACCTTCTTATCTTTCAGGCTCTCCGGCACGTCGCCCTGCACGATGCGATGCGCCAGCCCCTCGACGATGGCCGTCTTGCCGACGCCGGGCTCGCCGATCAG
>JALHTP010000474.1 GCA_022865725.1 Methyloceanibacter sp.
AGCTCCTGCGCATTGAGCCTCGCAAGGCTCGGGCGCTCAGGCTGCAGTCAAGAGGGGACGGAAGATGGGACAGACTCGCTCGATCATCATTGGACTTGCGCTGGTTTTGAGCCAGACGGCAGTGGCATACGCCGCGGATCTGGGCTTCCCGCCGCCTCCGCCGCCGGAGCCTTGCGTCGGCTGCGCGGGCCCCTGGTACCTCAAGGGATTTGTCGGTTCGGCGAACCCGAATGTGGACGGCATCTTCGACGATCTGCTCCTGACCAGCCCCGACTTTGTCATTTACGATAAGGACATCAAGAGCTCGCCTCTATTCGGAGTCGGCTTCGGTTACGATACCGGCCACTATTTCCGCTTCGACCTCACCGGCGAATATCGTGGCAACGCCGTTTTCGTCGCCAACTCCAAATATGCGGGCGCCAATGGCGGCTTCGGCTTCGATGACGGTGCCGGCACCGACGAATACAGGGCCGACATCGAGAGCTGGGTCGGTCTTGCCAACATGTATATCGATCTCGGCACCTGGCATTGCGTTACGCCCTATGTCGGGGGCGGCTTCGGCTTCGCCTCAATCGACGTCATCGGCTTGACGGACATAAACACTGCCAGGAGTGGCGTCGCCTTTGCCAAAGACAATTCGGAGACCAACTTCGCCTGGGCCGCCTATGCCGGTCTTTCCTATAAAGTCACGCCCGGCCTCACCATCGATCTCTCTTATCGCTACACGGATCTCGGCGACGCCAGCAGCGGGGTCCGCACCAGCTATGACGGGTTCTACACCGCCAAGGGAGTGCAGATCGAGGACATCACATCTAACGATGTCATGCTCGGCGTGCGCTGGGCCCTGGGCTCACAGCCAGCGCCGATGCCGGTTGCCTTTAAATAAGACCCCACAACCACTCTGACTGCTAGCTTGACTTGCCGCCCGCCGCTTCGACGGGCGGTTTCTTTTGAGCCGTGAGCTGGACTTGACCCGTCATGCAACTGGACGTACCTGCCTCGCCATGAGCGTTCTGCAAAAGCCGGCGCTGCGCCCCAAGAATCCGCGCTTCTCCTCGGGGCCTTGCACCAAGCATCCCGGCTGGTCCTTGGACGGGCTGAAAGGGGCGCTGCTCGGCCGCTACCACCGCCAGCCCGAGACCAAGGCAAGGCTCGAGCTGGCGATCGACCGCACGCGCGAGCTGCTCGCGCTCCCGGCCGGCTATCGCGTGGCGATCGTGCCCGCGTCGGACACGGGCGCCGTCGAGATGGCGCTCTGGTCGCTGCTCGGGGCTCGCGGTGTCGATGTGCTGGCCTGGGAGGCTTTCAGCCGGGATTGGGTCACCGACATCACCGAGCAGCTCAAGCTCACCGATGTGCGCCCTTTGCTTGCGCCTTACGGCGATCTGCCGGATCTCTCCGAGGTCGATTTCGACCGCGACGTGGTGTTCGCCTGGAACGGCACCACATCCGGCGTGCGCGTGCCGAACGGCGATTTCATCCCCTCGGGGCGCAAAGGCCTCACCATCTGCGACGCGACCTCCGCCGTGTTCGCGCAAGAGATCGATTGGCAGAAGCTCGATGCCGCGACCTTCTCCTGGCAGAAGGTGCTCGGCGGCGAAGCGCAGCACGGCATGCTGATCCTCTCGCCGCGCGCCGTGGAGCGGCTGGAGAGTTACCGGCCAGCCTGGCCGTTGCCGAAGCTGTTCCGCATGACGCGCGACGGCAAGCTGAACGCCGCGCTGTTCGAGGGCGCGACCATCAACACGCCCTCCATGCTGTGCGTGCAGGATTATCTCGATGCGCTCGATTGGGTCGAGAGGGTGGGCGGGGTGGCGGGGACCATCGCGCGCTCGAACACCAACGCGTCCGTCATCGCCTATTGGGTGGGGCGGACGGCGTGGGTCGATTTCCTCGCGCGGGTGCCTGAGACGCGCTCGAACACTTCGGTCTGCCTGAAGATCGTCGACCCGGAGGTGGCGGCGCTGTCGCCACAGATGCGCGATGCGTTGCCGGCGCGCATGGCGGCGCTGCTCGATGTGGAGAACGCCGCCAAGGACATCGCGTCCTATCGCGATGCGCCTGCGGGCTTGCGCATCTGGACCGGCGCCACGGTGGAGCGAAGCGATCTCGAGGCGCTGCTGCCGTGGCTCGATTGGGCCTTCGCCGAGGTGAAACAGTCTTTGGCCAAGGCGGCTTGACGAAACGCCATGGAGTGCTCGCATCGGGCCCGCAGCCGCGCTATAACGCAACACGGCCCCGCCAGCAATTGGGGCCGTTTCTGCGTCTTTTATCCAGGTTTTAGAGGACTTTAACCCGTGGCCAATGTCGTGGTCGTCGGCTCCCAATGGGGCGACGAGGGCAAGGGCAAGATCGTCGATTGGCTGTCCGAGCGCGCCGACATCGTGGTGCGCTTCCAGGGCGGCCATAATGCCGGCCATACGCTGGTGGTCGACGGCACCACCTATAAGCTCTCGCTGCTCCCCTCCGGGGTGGTGCGCAAGGGCAAGCTCTCGGTGATCGGCAACGGCGTGGTGGTCGATCCTTGGGCGCTCGCCGAGGAGATCGCCAAGATTGAGAAGCTCGGCGTCAGCATCTCCCGCGACAATCTGCGCATCGCCGAGAATGCGACGCTGATCCTGCCGCTGCACCGCGAGCTCGACTCGCTGCGTGAGGCGTCCGCGGGCGACGGGCGTATCGGAACGACCAAGCGCGGCATCGGCCCGGCCTATGAGGACAAAGTCGGCAGGCGCGCCATCAGGGTCATGGACCTCCAGGACCTGCCGTCGCTGAAGCCCAAGATCGAGCGCATCCTCAGCCATCACAATCCGCTCCGCCGCGGCTTGGGCGAGCCCGAGATTTCCGCCGACGCGCTTTGCGCGCAGCTCACCGAGATCGCGCCGAAGATCCTGCCTTACGTCGATACGGTCTGGGCGCTGCTCGACCTGAAACGCCGCCAGGGCAAGCGCATCCTGTTCGAGGGCGCGCAAGGCGCACTGCTGGATATCGACCACGGCACCTATCCGTTCGTCACCTCGTCGAACACGGTGGCGGCCCAGGCCGCTACGGGATCGGGCGTGGGACCGGGGGCGATCGGCTATGTGCTCGGCATCACCAAGGCCTACACCACGCGCGTGGGGGAGGGGCCTTTCCCCACCGAGCTCAAGGACGAGACGGGCAAGCTGCTCGGCGAGCGCGGGGCGGAGTTCGGCACGGTGACGGGACGCCCGCGCCGCTGCGGCTGGTTCGACGCCTGCCTGGTGCGGCAGACGCGCAAAGTGGCCGGCATCAACGGCATCGCGCTGACCAAGCTCGACGTGCTCGACCAACTGCCCGAGCTCAAGATCTGCGTGGGCTACCGGCTCGACGGCTTGCCGCTCGACCATCTGCCGGCGGCGCAAGGGGCGCAAGCGCGCGTCGAGCCGATCTACGAGACGATGGAAGGCTGGACGCAATCGACGCGCGGCGCGCGGTCCTGGGGCGAGCTTCCCGCCCAATGCATCAAATATGTGCGCCGGCTCGAGGAGCTGATCGGGGCGCCGGTGGCGCTGCTCTCGACCAGCCCTAAGCGCGAGGACACCATCCTCGTGCACGATCCTTTCGTGGATTAGCAATTTACTCTTGGGCACCTCGAACAATGAGGTTTCTGCGGCGTGATTCGTCGCCGGCCCGGCTTTCGGACCTGTTTGACGCGTGAAGTCCTGCCTGCGCGGCCGGCCCTTGTTCGTCCGGTGCCCCTCGCGGGACGTCGCGGGCTCACCTCC
>JALHTP010000475.1 GCA_022865725.1 Methyloceanibacter sp.
TATCGCGGCACGACGCATGTGAGCGTGATCGATGCGGACGGCAACGCCGCCTCGGTCAGCCTGTCGAACGGCGAGGGCAACGGCTTCATCGTCGGCAAATTCGGCTTCATGCTGAACAACATGCTGGGCGAGGAGGATCTGTCGAGCGACGGCCTCGATTCCTGGCACGAAGGGGTGCGGCTCTCCTCGATGATGGCGCCGACCATCATCTTGCAGAGCGACGGCACGGTGACCGCGCTTGGCACCGGCGGCTCCAACCGCATCAGGACAGCCATCCTCCAGGTCGCCGTCAATCTGCTCGACCACGGCATGAGCCTCGAAGATGCGGTGGAGGCGCCACGCCTGCATGTCGAGCGGGACGGCACGATCAGCTTCGAGCCCGGTCTGCCCGAGGCCGTGCAGGCGGAGTTCCTCGCGCTTCAAGAGAGGGCGCATGCCTGGCCGGAGCGGAATTTGTTCTTTGGTGGCGTGCATGCCGCGCGCCGTCGTCCCAAAGGGGGCGTCGAAGGCGCCGGCGATCCGCGCCGCCAGGGCACGGCGCTGATCGTTTGAAGGACCACTTTGGTCCAGAAACTGGCGCGCTTGTTTCCTTTTTGCGGCGATGCTTCTAAACATGGCTCTCCTTAGGCCGTGAGCTGATCAGCAATGCGAAACGCCGTCGCCATACGCCATGTCGCCTTCGAGGATGCCGGCACGCTGGAAGGCGTGCTCGAGGATCGCGGCATCGCGCTTCGCTATCTCGAAGCCGGCGTCGACGATCTCTCCCCGGCAACGAACGCCGATCTCCTGGTCGTGCTCGGCGGCCCGATCGGCATCTACGAGGTCGACCGCTATCCGTTCCTGAAGAAGGAACTTTCCACCATCGAGGCGGCGGTCAAGAAGGGTGTCCCCGTGGTCGGGATTTGCCTCGGCTGCCAGGCGCTCGCCGCCGTGCTCGCCGCCCGCGTCTATCCCGGCAAGCAGAAGGAGCTTGGCTGGGACGAGATGACGTTGACTGAGGAGGGCAAGGCCTCCCCGCTCGGCGCCATCGACGGCGTGCGCGTGCTGAACTGGCATGGCGACACCTTCGACCTGCCGGCCGGAGCGACGCGCCTCGCCTCGACGAAGATCACGCCGAACCAGGCCTTCACCTACGGCCCCAAGGTGCTGGCGCTGCAATTCCATGTCGAGCTGCCCGAGCGGGATATGGAGCGCTGGCTGATTGGACACACGCTGGAGCTCTCCACCTCGAAGGTCGATCTCGCCAAGATGCGCGCGGAGACGGCGCGGTATGCGCCTGCGGCCAACGCGGCGAGCCGGCGCCTGTTCAACGCCTGGCTCGACGGGGTCGCCTGATTAGAGCGGCATGCGCTTCTCCGGCTCCTTCGCCGGAAGGACCGTATCGCCAGGCGTGACGGGCAGGTCGCGGCTGTCGGGCGCCTTCACGTCGTCGCCCTTGGCGTTCCACCAGGTCGAGGCGTAGCTCACGCCGCCGCTCCGCTTGATGAGGTGGGTGATCATCTCTTCGCCGGGGAAATATTCGACGGTCCACGGTCCCACGCTTCCCTTCGGCACAGCGCGCCAGGTGACCAGCACCTCTTCGCCTTGCTGCACGTCGCCCTTCTTCACCTCCATCACCTTGAGCGTGGCGAGGTAGCCGGGCAAATCCTCCCCCGTCTGCTCGTCCTTGACGATGCTCGTGCAGGTCACCGAGAGCACGCGCACGAGCGCGATGACGTCGCTCTTCTCCGTCAGCTCCTGCTCCGACATCGGCGCGGGCAGCGCGTACGCCGGGCTAGCGGCAAGGGAAGCCAAGACAAGGGAAGCTGAAACAAGCAGGCTGAAAAAGTTCAAACGGCGCATGGGACCTCCTTGACGCCTTATGATTTCATGACGGGCAGTCTAGCGCATCTCTTCTCAAAATTGCGCGGACGCGATCACTTGCCGCCTTTGGGGATTTCGGCCGTCTCGCCCGGCTTGGTGGGAAGCTCGGTGATGACGGCGTGGCTGACGATATCGCCGCGGCCGTTCCACCAAATGGTGGTGTAGGCGCCGTCTTTGCCGACGAGATGCGTCCATACCATCTCGCCCGGATAGTAATAGACGGTCCAGGGACCCAAGAGGCCGGTCGGGATCGCGTGGAAAGCGATCGTCACGGTGGCGCCCTTCGCCTCGTCGCCCTTGATGACCTCGATCAGCTCGGCCTCGGCGCTCCAGCTCGGCAGCTCCTCGCCGGCGCGCCCGTCCTTGGCGACCCCGGTGCAGGTGACCGAGCGTATGCGCACGAGCGCCACGAGGTCGCTCTTCTCCAGGAGCTGGCTTTGCGACATTGGCGCCGGTAGCGCGGCCGCAGGCGCGCTTGATAGGGCGACGAGGACAAGCGATACGAGGAGGCGTCTCATGTGGGGGTCCTGCTGGCGCGCGGACATTGTGCGGCAGGCCCGCGGACCGGACAACGATACCTTTCGTAATCTTGCGAGGCCTACAAACGATCAATCCCGGTCGCGGAGGCCCGTCACGCCTTCGTGGCGCGCGCAGTGCACGCAGCAGAAGATCGAGCCGTTATGCTCCACCCCGTGGCCGATGACGCGGCAGCCGCAATGCGGGCACGTCGGCGCCAGCGCCTGGATCGCGCATTCGAAACTGTCGAAGGTCAGGATGCGGCCGCCCATCTTGACTTCGAAGCTCTTGTCGTAGTCGTTGCCGCATTGCTCGCATCGCGCCATGGCTGCCTCCCTGGCTCCGCTAACGCAAGCCTAACTCTGGTAGAAGAAGCGGCGTTCCACAACCTCCGTGTACGGCATATCCCCAAGCTTAATGTGCGGCTTCCCAATTGTCGCCCGCGCGCGCGTCGACCTTGAGCGGCACGCTGAGGCGCAACACCGGCTCCGGCGCCCTCTCCATCACCGCTTGCGCCACCTCCATGCTCGGGGTCGTTGCCGCATCGCTCGCATCGGGCCATGGCTGCTTGCCAATTGAACCACAGACGGCCCTGCGGGCGTTCCTAGGTGGCATTGCAGTTGTAGTCACAAAGTAATTACGATACACTGAGACCATGAAGATCAGTCTCGTCAAGATCGGAAATTCCCAAGGCATTCGTATCCCCAAGGCGCTTATCGAGCAGTGCGGCTTCGGCGATGAGATTGAGCTTGAGGTCAAGGGGGATGCGCTTGTTCTCCGTCCCGCTCAGCCAAGCCGGCAGGGTTGGGACGAAGCGTTCTCCACACTGACTAAGTTGGAAGAGCCCGGGCCACTTCTGCCTGATGGCATGAGCGAGGAGTGGGACGAAGCGGAGTGGACTTGGTGAGACGCTTCGACGTCTATCTCGTCACCCTCGATCCCACTCGCGGCTCCGAAATACGCAAGACACGGCCCTGCCTCATCGTATCCCCCGACGATATGAACCGCCATTTGTCGACGGTGATCGTTGCACCGATGACGACGACGCGTCGAGGCTATCCAACGCGGGTCTCGATAGAATTTGCAGGCACGGGCGGAGAGATCGCGCTGGATCAGATACGTACAATCGATCGGTCGCGCCTCGTGCGCCACCTTGGCAATATCGATGAAGCGATTGCCCACAAAGTTGCCAACTGCCTCGCGGAAATGTTCGCCTACGAGTGAAGTCTCCTAATGTGCGGCTTCCCAGTTGTCGCCCGCCCGCGCGTCGACCTTGAGCGGCACGCTTAGGCGCAACACCGGCTCCGGCGCCGTCTCCATCACCGCTTGCGCCACCTCCATTGTCTTGTCGACCTCGCCCTCCGGCGCCTCGAACACCAGCTCGTCATGCACCTGCATCAGCATGCGCGCCGAGAGCCCGGCCTCAGTCAGCGCCGGCCCCATGCGGATCATGGCGCGGCGGATGATGTCGGCGGCGCTCCCTTGAATCGGCGCGTTGATGGCGGCGCGCTCGAAATTGCCGCGGAGCGAGGGATTCTTGGTGTTGATCTCGGGGTAGTGCACCTTCCGCCCGAACAGCGTCTTCACATAGCCCTGGCGGCGCGCCTCGGCCTTCATCGCCTCCATGTAGTCGCGGATGCCGGGGAAGCGCTCGAAATAGGTTTTGATATAGGCGCCGGCCTCGCCGCGGGAGATGCCGAGCTGGGCGGCAAGCCCGACCGAGGAGATGCCGTAGATGATGCCGAAATTGATGGCCTTGGCCTTGCGTCTTATGCCGGGGTCCATGCCTATGATCGGCACGCCGAACATCTCGCTCGCCGTCATGGCGTGGATGTCGAGGTCGTCGGCGAAGGCCTGGCGCAGCGTCGGCGTGTCGGCCATGTGGGCGAGCACGCGAAGCTCGATCTGGCTGTAATCCGCCGAGATCAGCTTCTTGCCCTTCTCCGCCACGAAGGCCTTGCGGATGGCGCGGCCCTCGCTCGTGCGCACCGGGATGTTCTGGAGGTTCGGCTCGACCGATGAGAGCCGCCCGGTGGTGGTGGCCGCCAGCGCGTAGGAGGTATGCACGCGGCCCGTCTCGGGATGGATGTAAGCGGGAAGGGCGTCGGTATAGGTGCTTTTCAGCTTGGCCAGCAGCCGCCAGTCGAGAACCTTGCGCGGCAAATCGTGGCCTTGCACCGCAAGCTCTTCGAGCGCGGCGGCGTCCGTGCTCCAGGCGCCGGTCTTGGTGCGTCGCCCGCCAGGCAGGCTCATCTTGTCGAACAGGATTTCGCCGAGCTGCTTGGGCGAGCCGATATTGAACGCCTCGCCGGCCAGCTCCCTGATCTCGTCCTCGAGCTGTGCGATGGTCCGGGCGAAGGACAGCGACAGGCTCGCGAGCGTCGCCCGCTCCACCTTGACCCCCGTCCGCTCCATCAAGGCCAGCACGGCGGAAAGCGGCCGCTCCAGCGTCTCATAGACGGTGGTGACGGATTCGGCCGCCAGGCGCGGTTTCAGGATCAGCCAGAGCCGAAGCCCGATGTCGGTCTCCTCGCTGGCATATTCGGTGGCGCGCGCCACCTCGACGCGGTCGAGCGCTATGGCGTTCCGGCCCGAGCCCATGATTTCCTTGCCGGTGAGGCAAGTGTGACCGAGGAGCCGGCCGGCGAGCTCAGCCGGCAGATGCTCGGCGCGCCCGGCGTCGAGCGCGTAGGACATCAGGCAGGGATCGTCGACGCATGCGAGGGCGATGCCGTAGCGGGCGAGCGCCACCATGTCGAACTTCAAGTTCTGCACGATCTTGAGGACGCTTTCGTCTTCGAGAATGGGCTTCAGCAGATCGAGCGCCTCGCGCATCGGGATTTGCGGAACCGTCTCGCCGCCGAGATCGAGCCCGTCGCCCGCGCGATGCGCCAGCGGCACGTAAGCCGCATGTCCCGGCAGAATCGCAAGCGCCACGCCGGCCAGTTCGCCTTGCATGGGGTCCGATGAATTCAGCTTCGCCTTGAAGGCGAAATGGCCTTGAAAGCGCGCCGCCTCCAGAAGATCGGCGAGGCGGGAGGCGTCCGTCACGGTCTCGTAATTGGCGCGGTCGAAGGGAATTGCTTCGAGCCGGCTCGCGCGCTCCACCGCGAGCTGCGCCGGCGAGTGGCCTTCCGACTTCATCTGGCGCGGTTGCGGTGCCGTCTCGCCGCGCGGCGAGCGGCGCAAAGGATGATCGTAATCGTCTTTCTTCCGCCGCTGCGGCGCGGGCAACGGCGTCATGCCCTCGGGCAGCTCGGCGCCCATGCCCTCGGCCACGCGGCGAAGCAGCGTGGTGAATTCGAGCTTCCGCATGAAGGACGTCAGAGCCTCTGGATCGGGCGCGCGCACCGCCGTCTCGGCAAGCTTCACGCCAAGGGGCACATGGCGGTCGAGAATGACCAGCGCCTTGGAGAGCCGCGCCTGGTCGGCGAAGGTAATGAGGCTCTCGCGCCGCTTCTCCTGCTTGATCTCGGAAGCCCGGTCGAGCAGCGTCTCGAGATCGCCGAACTCGTTGATGAGAAGGGCCGCGGTCTTGACCCCGATCCCCGGCACGCCCGGCACGTTGTCGGAGGAATCGCCGATCAGCGCCTGCACCTCGACAACTTTCGACGGCGGCACGCCGAAGCGCTCGATCACCTCGGCCTCGCCGATCGCCTTGTTCTTCATGGTGTCGTACATGAGGATGCCGGGCTGGACGAGTTGCATTAAATCCTTGTCGGAGGAGACGATGGTCACGTCGGCGCCGGCTTCGACCGCCTCGATCGCATAGGTGGCGATGATGTCGTCGGCCTCGTAGCCTTCCATCTCGATGCAGGCGACATTGAAGGCGCGCACGGCATCGCGCACGAGCGGGAATTGCGGGATGAGATCGCCCGGCGGCTCCGGCCGGTTGGCCTTGTAGCCGTCGAACATGTCGCTGCGGAAGGTCTTGGCGGAATAATCGAGGATCACCGCGATATGCGTGGGGGGCGCCAGCTCTCCGGTCTCACGCAACAGCTTCCACAGCATGGCGCAGAAGCCGTGCACGGCCCCCACGGGCAGCCCGTCGGAGGGCCGCGTCAGCGGCGGCAGCGCGTGATAGGCGCGGAAGATGTAGCCCGAGCCGTCGATCAGGTAGACGTGGTCGCCCTTCGCCACCGGCCTGCCGGCAGGGGCAGTCGTATTGCTCTTCGTGATTGCCATGATGCGGCGAATATAGGGATTGCCGGGCGCGCCGTCAGCACCGCCGCACTCCCTCTCCCCAGCGGCGAGAGGGTTGGGGTGAGGGGCCTCATGCTTCGAGACGCGCCCTGCGGGCGCCCTCAGCATGAGGAGAAGCGCCTCACCCTGAGGGGGCTCGGGAACGCGCCGTCTCGAAGGGCGAGGCCCCGACTTAAGGCGAAGTCTCGAGCTCGTGCTTGTGGTTGGCGCTGCCCGGCGCGAAGGACTTGTCGGCGCCGCCGAAGGTCCTCTCGATATAGTCCTTGAAATAGCTCTCCAGGATGGGGAAGGCGCGGGCAAGCCGCGTGAAGTCCTTCTGCGCGATGAAGAGGAGAATACCGTCCTCCAGCGCCACCACGAGGCCGGTCCGAAGCGCCGAGCGGAGCAGCACCCGCTCGCCGAAATGATCGCCGGGTGCGAAGACCTTCTCGAAATGCTCGCCGGTCTCGGGATTGTCGATGGTGAGCCTGAAGGTCCCTTTCGTCACCGTATAGAAGCCGTCGATCAGCATGCCGGGCTCGAACACCTTGTCGCCCTTGCGGTAGTGGATGTAGCGGGTCGCGGGCGGCGTCGACTGGATCTGCACGATGTTCGGCGGCATGACGCTGTTCAGGAGCCAGGTCACGCCCACCCGGAACTTGGCGGCGAAGCCCGGCAGGAACGAGAGATAGAAGCCGCGCCAGAGCAGCCAGGCAAGCGTGCCGGAGAGCTTGATGCCGTAGACGTCGGCGACGGCCTTGCTCATGCCGAGCGAGGCCAGCGACCCCTTCGACGTATAGGCGAAGGGCGTGAGCTCTTTGCCCTCGATCTTGGCGATGATGTTGTCCGCAAGCTGCTTCCCTTCGCGCACCGCGAACTGCGCCGTCTGGGTCGCGTAATCCGCCGGGTCCTCGCCCGGGGTCTCGATCAGCGGGATTAGCGCCGCGTCGCCGAGCGCCCACACGCCCTCGCGCCCCGGCACGCGCATGAAGCGGTCGGTCTTGATGCGGCCCCACTGCATGTCGAGGCCGAGCGACTCCACCAGCCGCTGCGGTCCATTGCCGATCGTGGCGACGATGGTCGAGGTCGGGATGATGCGGCCGTCGGTCAGCTCGACGCCCGTGCCGGTGGCCGATTTGGTGCCGACGCCGGTCAAGACCTCGATGCCGTGAATTTGTAAGCGCCGCGTCGCGTATTCGGCGAGGTCGGCCGGGAAGCTCGGCAGGATGCGCTTGGCATATTCCACGAGGTAGAAGCGGATCTCCTCGGGCTTGATGTTCGAATAATATTTCAGCGCGCGACGGACCAGCTCGCGCGTCTCCGCCACGGTCTCGACGCCGGAAAAGCCCGCGCCCACCACCACGAAAGTCAGAAGCTGCTGCCGCACGTCGGGCTCGTCCGTGACGTCGGCCGCTTCGAGGCAGCCGATGACATGCGTGCGCAAGCGGTGCGCGTCCGCCAGGTCTTTCATGGTGAGCGCATGCTCGGGCAGCCCGGGGAAGCGGTTTAGGTCCACGCTGGTGCCGAGCGCGATCACCAGCTCGTCATAGGGGAGGTCGACGGGGATGCGCCGGGTTCCCTGCACGACGGTCACGGTCTTCTTGGCGAAGTCGATGCCCATCACTTCGGCCTGGCGCACCTGCAGCCGGCGCAGCAGCTGGCGCAGGGGCACGACCGCGTCGGCGGAATGGATGCTCGACGCCGCGACCTCCGGCAGAAGCGGCTGGAAGACGAAATAATTGTTGGCGTTGACCAGCTCGACCTCGGCCTTGCCGCGGCCCTGCCGCTCGAGCGCCTTGGCGGCGAACACGCCGCCGAAGCCGCCCCCGATGACGAGGACCTTCTTCTTTTCCATTGGCTTGCCAAGTCTGGCTATGTCTCGGGCCAAATACCTACGCCAATGCTGCACTGCGTCAAGTCACGCGATGGCACAGGGTGATGCCCGGTAGGGGCCGGGCATACGAGGCTGAGATCGGGACGAAACCTACTCGGCCGCCATGAGGCGCGGAGGAGAGGCCGCGAACTCTGGGTCAGCCTCCGGAGCCAGAGCCGGCAGACGCGCGGGCTCGAGCTTGGCCCAAGCGGGCCGCTTGAACAGGAAGCGCGCCCGTGTGTCCCTCACCGCGGCGTAGAACAGCAGCGGGGTGATGGCGGCAACAAGGGTGACGATGAGCGCGACGATCCCGAGATCGAGTCCGGGAGCGAATTTGAGCAGCGCGGTCCGCGTCGCCGCCATCGGCAGGAAGAAAGCGAGATAGACCACGATCGAGTTCTGCCCGGCATGGCGCAAGGGCCGTGCCCAGCCGGATGTGGACAGCAGCGTCGAGACCGTGACAACGGCAGCCGCGCCAAGAAAGCCGAGGAACAGACCGACGACGGGAAGCACCGAGACGCCCTCGTAGACCATTATCCCCTCGAACACGGCCCAAGCCAGGAGGAGGAGCGTCGCTTCGCGCCGGTTCTCGACGACGCGCGCGGCCAAATCGAACACGTAAGGCGCCAGCACATAGCCTGAGTAGAAATAGACGAAGCGGGAGCAGAACTCGTCGATCACCATCGCGCCGGTCTCGACATGCGCGACCTGCAACAGCGCCGCGATCAACCAGATCAACGCTTGCGGCACGGTGCGGGTGGCCTTGGTCACCACGAAGAAGATGGGCAGGAGATAGATGAACCAGAGCGTGCCGAAAGGCTGGACGAAGGAGAGCGCATAGGCTTCCGCGACGCCCGCCCAGCCCTGCTCATGAGCGAATTGGGGGGCCTTGAAGGCGAACTGGATGGTGACCCAGAGCGCGTAGAAATAGGCGAAATGCACCACCTTGCGGTCGAGATAATCGTGCCATTTCCGGTCGATGACGCGGGCGAGGAACAGTCCCGAAATGAGAAAGAAATCGGGCATGCGGAAGGGTTTGGCGAAGGCGACGACGGCCCCCATGAAGCTGCCGGCCCCGGCCGCCTCCTCGACGCCCAGGGTCGAATGCATCATGACCACCATGACGATGCAAAAACCCTTGGCGTAGTCGACCCAAGCCACCCGGTCTTGGTTAAGCTCCATGCCGCATGTCTCCCCTGCCGTCTCCCCGCGGGACGTTGAGGAGACTATTGCAAGCCAGAAGCCAGAAGCCCCTAAGCCGGAGCGCAAGGGTTGATTTCGGGTCCCGCACAACAGATGTTCGGCCTCTCGTGACCGGCGTTGCTTAATTTGAGGCGTTTGGTCTAGGGTCGGCGCGGATCAGCACCCGTAGCTCAGTTGGATAGAGCGTTGCCCTCCGAAGGCAGAGGTCACAGGTTCGAATCCTGTCGGGTGCGCCAAACGCGTGATGAAAATGCTGAAAATTGGCGTAAGCTGTGAATCACCCAAAGCTTCAGGGTAGGGAGCCAACTCGCAAAGGAGATGACGACATGAGGAAGTTTATGATGGTGGCGGCAGCCGCGGCGATTGCGCTCGTCGGTTTGTCGGCCAACACATGTGGCGGCGGCGAGGAGAAGAAGTCGGATACGCCTCCGGCAGAGTCAGCGCCGCCCGCAGCGACGCCCCCGGCCGAAGCACCGCCGGCGCAATAGCCGACGCACCGCGCTTCTTTGGGCTCGGCCGCTGGCTTGCGGCCTTGAGCACTGACCTAGGCCGGCTACGGCGGGACTCTCTCGCTCGGATGCCGGCCTATTTCAGCGCCTCCGCGGCGGCGAGCACCGCATCGGCGTGGCCGTCCACCTTCACTTTCCGCCAGACATTGCGGACGACGCCCTTGCCGTCGATGAGGAAGGTCGACCGTTGGATGCCCATGTATTTTTTGCCATACATGCTCTTCTCCGCCCAGACGCCGTAGGCCTGGCAGATTTTGCCGTCCTCGTCCGAGGCGAGCGGGAAGGGGAGCTTGAACTTCTTCTTGAACTTGTCGTGGCTCGCGACTGAATCGCGCGAGATGCCGATGACCTGAGCCTTGACCTTGGCGAAGTCGGGAAGCTGGTCGCGAAAGGCGCAAGCTTCCGTCGTGCAGCCCGGCGTGTCGTCCTTGGGATAGAAATAGAGCGCGACCGGCTTTCCCTTCAGCGCCTTGAGCGAGATCGTGCCGCCCCCGTCGGCCGGCAAGGTGAAATCCGGCGCCTTGTCTCCCACCTCCAAGCTCATCGTCTCTCCTCCCGAAGTTCGAGTTTGAACCGCGCGCGAGTTAAGCATCTTTGCCGAAGGACGGCACCGCCTAGCGCGAGGTCGTCGCCGGAGGGCTAGGTCCCGCCAGATAGCGATAGACGCCGTCCTCGGCGTCGCGCCGGCGCTCCATCGCCTCCTTGATACGCAGGATGAAGGCCTTGGCGATCGCGGGTGCGGAAATGGCTCGCATCCCAGTAGTTCTCGGCGTTCAGCGTCCAGGGCGAAGCGATGCCAGATATTTGAAGAAGGCGAGCACCGCGAGATTGGCCGCGATGCCGAACACGATCCAGAGCCGCGAAGGAAGCCGGATATAGGCTTCCGCGATCAGCCAGGTGGCGACCGTCTGGCCGACCAGGAGAGGCACGAAGCGCAAATCCCACCAGGCATAGAACAGGAGCGAGGCGAGGATCAGGATCGCCTCCCGCAGGATCGGCCGTTCGGCTGCAAGGTAATAGGCGGCGAGCACCGCAGGCAGGAACAGCAGGATGAACACCTGCGACTGGAACAACATGGCGAGGGGCGCCCCCGATTTGACTGCCGGATACTAGCAGCGAGGCTAAGCCAAGCGCTTGGTCATTCTGACATGCGGAATGGTGTTCTCCTCGAACGGCTCGCCTTGCGCAAGGTAGCCATGCGCCGCGTAGAAGCCATCGGCGCCGAGCCGGGCATTGAGCACGATGAGGCGGTAGCCTTCGCCGCGCGCCCAGTCCTCGGCACGCGCAAGCAGGCGCGCTCCGATCCCTTCCCGCCGTCTATTTTCGGCAACCGCCATCTGGCGGAGCTGCACGGTCCCGCTATCCAGCTTCTTGAGCGAGACCGAGCCCACCACGGCGCCTTGATCGGTGGCGCAGAAATGCCGGCGGAGCGCGTCGTCGGCGCGCTCCTCTTCCGCGAGCATCAATCCGAGCGGCTGGCGCAGGACCGCTTCGCGCAAAGCGAGCGCCTGGCAATAGAGGCCCGAGCCGTAAGGCGCCTCGACCAGGAGAACGCCGTCGCCTTCCGCCGCTTGAGCCTTCATGGCGTCGCGGCAAGCTGCTCGACCATGGCCCAGATCGCTTTGATCTGCGGCGCGTCCTTGCCGAGATAGTCGAGACCGGTATAGCCCCACCAGTCCCAGCAGCCCTTGGGGTTGATCGTGGCGCTCGCCTTCGCTTGCGGAAAGAGGATGACGAGCCGGTTCTGGTCGGCGATCTCGGCGTAGCCAGCCCCCTTGACGAAACTATCGCCTACCGCCTCGCGCGACTGCTCGCAGCCGTGCAGGGCGATATGCACCCGGCAGCCCGGCTGCTCGGAGCAACTTTGCGGGACGTAGACCACGCCCTCGTCGGCGAACCCGTCGCCGGGCTCGGAGAATGGCTGCTGGTCGAACAAGATGAAGCGGCCGGCCGGCGGCGAAGGCGAAGCGGCCTCGGCCAGCGGACCGTAGATCCAGGCGAGGATGGCTTTGGCCTGGTCGTAGCCGCAATTGCTCACGTAAGGCGTGTCGGAGATTCCGCACGCCACGCCGCCGCCCTGCGCGGTGATCAGAGCGTGGCCGCCATCGCCCTCGATCAGCGTCGTGTTGCTCTCGTCGACGCCCACCTCCTTGTAGAAGCGCTGCGCGGCCTTCACCACCGCGAGCGCGACCGTGTCGTCTTTCTTGCCGGAATAGAGATAGACGTTGTCGCCGGCGAGCCCGGCAATCGGGTCGATGGCGCCGTCGTCGGCAAGCTCCTTGGCCCGAGCCGCCAGTGCCACGGGATCTGGCGTCCCCAAGCTTGTCTGCATGCATTGATAGAGCGCTTGCGTACCGTTCTGCGCCACGGCGGTCGGCCAAAACGGAAAGATTCGGCTCGCCGAGCTCTCGGCGCATGCATAGGGCCCGCCCGCGACGATGCCGGCGCCGACGATGTCCTTGGCGTGCGCCACTTGGATCTGCCCCGCCATGTAAGCGCCCGAGGAAAGCCCGGAGACGGAGGTTGCGGCGAGATCGGCGCCGAGCTTGGGCAGCGCCTCTGCCGCGCGCGACTCCGTCGCGAGCACAGGCGCCGCTGCCAACGCGAGCAGCGCCAGCCTGGCGAGGACGCGTGGAGCGCTCTCCGACTTCTTCCGATCCATACTCCGATCCTCCTCAGCGCTGCTTGAGGACAGCATCGCTCTCAAGGTGACCAACGCGAGTGTCCGCTCGAAGGGTCCTGGAAACTTTTTCGTGGTCATTCTGCCTCATGAGACCAAAAACCGCTTGCATCGGTGGAACGTGGGTGTAAATAGCGCCTCGTTTAGACTTGGAACATCTGCTGGTTGGGGAGGACGCCATGTCCAGTGACGCCCTCTTCCAATTGGGGATGGACTTGGATCATGGTTCAAGCACCGCCCAAACGGAAGAAAAGCTTTCCCGGTGCCTCTCTCCTGACGGAGAGGAGCGCAAGGACTTTTTCTGTGAGCGTGATGGGGTCAGCTATGCTGGTACCCATCTCATCATCGATCTCGTTCGGGCGGAACGCCTTGACGAATTAGATCACATCGAGACAACGCTCAGACGTTGTGTCGAGGTTGCGGGCGCGACGCTCCTGCACATCCATCTCCATCACTTTACCCCGAACGGGGGAGTGTCGGGGGTGGCGGTGCTAGCAGAGTCCCACATCTCGATTCATACCTGGCCGGAATACGGCTACGCCGCGCTTGATGTCTTCATGTGCGGCCAAACCAATCCGCGACGATCCATCGACGTTTTGAAAGAGGCGTTCACGCCTGGCAAGGTGGTCGTCAAAGAGCATATGCGCGGCAAGGAGATGAACAGATGGACGGGTGGGTCGAAGAGACGCTCCACCGGGGCTTCCGTGTCCGTCTGAAGGCGGACAAGGTCCTCTTCGACAGCCAGACCGAGCATCAGCGACTGATCATCTTCGAGAACGCCGACTTCGGTCGCGTGATGATGCTTGACGGCATCGTCCAGGTCACGACCAAGGACGAGTTCGTCTATCACGAGATGATGGCGCATGTGCCGCTGTTCGCCCATGGACACGCGCGCAAGGCGCTGATCGTGGGCGGCGGCGACGGCGGCGTGCTGCGCGAGGCGCTGAAGCATCCGGAGCTCGAGCAGGTCACGTTGTGCGAGATCGATCGAAGCGTGATCGACCTTTGCCGCGAGCATTTCCCCGAAGTGTCGGCCGGCGCCCTCGACGATCCGCGCACTAAGATCGTCATCGCCGACGGCACGAAATTCGTGGCCGAGACCGATGACCGTTTCGACGTGATCATGGTCGATTCCACCGATCCGATCGGGCCTGGCGCCGTGTTGTTCACCAAGGAGTTCTATACCGACTGCGCGCGCTGCCTCAGGCCGGGAGGCCTGCTCGTCACGCAAAACGGGCTCCCCTTCCTGCAAGCGGGCGAGCTCACGCAGAGCGTGTCCTATTTCCGCGGATTGTTTGGCGACGCGTCGGCCTATCTCGCCAACACGCCGAGCTATTTCGGGGGGCCCATGTCCTTCGGCTGGGCCACCGACAACGAAAAGCTCAGGCGGCATCGCCGTAAGAGAATCGAGCGGCGCTACGAGAAGGCCGGCGGCTTCCCCACGCGCTATTGGCGGCCCGA
>JALHTP010000476.1 GCA_022865725.1 Methyloceanibacter sp.
GAAAGCTATTTCGCCCGCTCGGAGCTGAGCTCGCATGGACGAGCAGCGGACCAGGCCGAGCGCGCGCTGCTCGCGCCTTTCGTGGACCAGGTGAAGCCGTCCATCATGGACGGAAGCTTCGCCTTTCCGGTCAGCGACGGCACCGGCGAGAACCGCGAGGGGCGGACCGAGGCGCTTTCTCTCCTCGAAGCGGCCGGCTATCGCTTAAGCGGCGGAAAACTCATCAACGCGGCGACGGGCGAGCCCTTCGAATTCGAGATTCTCGCCGCCACCAGGGCCCAGGAGCGGCTGCTGCTCACCTATGCCAGGGCTTTGAAACAGGTAGGAATCGAGGCGAAAATCCGTCAAGTTGATTCGGCCCAATATCAGCGGCGAAAGCAGACCTACGATTTCGACATGATCCAGTATTTCTGGCCGGTGTCGCTATCGCCGGGAAATGAGCAGTCGTTTCGTTGGGGGAGCGAGGCTGCGGTGACGGAAGGCTCGTTCAATTATCCGGGGGTCAAGAGCGCGGCCGTCGACGCCATGATCGAGGCCCTGCTCAAGGCGGAGGACCGCGACGGCTTCGTCTCGGCGACCCGCGCGCTCGATCGCGTGCTGCTGTCCGGCGATTACGTCATTCCGCTGTTCTATTTGCCGCGCCAGTGGGTCGCGCATTGGAACGACCTGAAGCGGCCCGAGACGACGCCGCTTTACGGCTATCAGATCGACGCGTGGTGGCTGGAGCCCGCGGGCGGCGCGGCGGGCAGCGACTCCGGGAGCCATCCATGATCGCACCATGAGCACGCTCCACGCCGAAACCATCGAGAGGACCGACACGAGCCGCCCGCTCACGGCAGACGGATTGTTGCGGCGCCGCGCCAGCCAAAGACCGGGCGTCATCGCGCTATCCGATCCGCCCAATCTCGAGGCGCTCGGCTTCGGACCCCCGAAGTCGCTGTCCTATCGCGAGGCGGACACGGCCGTCGACGCGCTCGCCTCGTTCTTCATCGAGCTTGGGCTCGAGCCCGGCGACACGATCGCGGTGCAGCTTCCCAATCTCGCGCTGTGTCCACTGACGCTGCTCGCCGCCTGGCGCGCCGGGCTCACGGTCGCCGCTTTGCCGATGCTGTGGCGGGCGCACGAGATCGCCAAAGCTTGCGAGGAGGTCGCGCCGAAGGCTCTCATCGGCGTGTCTTCCTTCGCCGGACAGAATTATGCCGAGACGCTTTGCGCGATTGCCGTGTCGCAGATCTCGGTGCGCTTCGTGCTTGGCTTCGGCCGAGGGCTTCCCGACGGCGTCGCCTCGCTCGACGAGGCGATCGCGGCCGGACAGAACAAGCGCGACCGTCTCATGGAGGCCCCGCCGCGGGTCACGCCGGCCATGATCACCTTCACCGCGCGGGCCGGCGCGCCACTTCTGCCGATCGTCCGCCGCGAGGAGGAGCTTCTGGCGCAAGGCGCGATGACGGTGCTCGCCCTGTCACTCGACACCCATGACGTCATCCTCAATCCCTATCCCTTGACGGGGCCTCTCGGGCTTTCGCTCGGGCTCATGCCGTGGCTGATCGGCGGCGGTACGCTCGCCCAGCATCACCCCTTCGACTATGCGCCGTTCATCGAGCAGCTCCTCGAAACGGGCGCGACGGTGACGGCGGCCCCTCCCGCCATTCTCGCGGAACTTGCCAAAGACGGCGTGCTGCGAAGGCCTTCCTGCCGCTTGCGGCGGCTCGGCGCGGTGTGGTCGATGCCGGAGCTTGCCGGTCCGCCGCCGCCTCCATTCTATGGCGCGACGCCGCTCCTGTTCGACGTCTATCCGCTCGGCGATCTCACCAGCCTGGTGCTTCGCCGGGAAACGAGAGCGGGTCCGACATCGCTTCCGTTGGGGCGCATTCATCTCGAAGACGATGGCGAAGCGGCCGTGTTCCTGGAGACGAAGCTCGCCAGAGTCCGTTCCGGCGGCGGCGATCTCCTGCTGCGCGGACCGCTGGTGCCGCATGGGCCGGCGGGACCTCTCGCTCTCGACGCAGACGGATTCGTCTCGACCGGGCTTCGCGCCGAGACGGAAGCCGGCGACGGCACCCGGTTGTGGCTCAAGCGCGATCCCGAGTTGCTGCATCATGGCGGCTTCACGCTTGCCGGATGCGAGCTCGACCAGCTCTATCAGAGCTTCCCCGGCTTTCTCG
The DNA here is from genome assembly GCA_022865725.1 of Methyloceanibacter sp. Taxonomy (GTDB): domain Bacteria; phylum Pseudomonadota; class Alphaproteobacteria; order Rhizobiales; family Methyloligellaceae; genus Methyloceanibacter. Next base: position 2,166 of record JALHTP010000476.1, read on the forward strand.
ATGCCGCGTGTTTCGTGCTTCCCGATCCTATCGTCGGCGACCGCATCTTCGCCGCCATCGTGCCGCGGCCGAGCGAGCCGGTTTCGCTCGAAGCCCTCACCCGCTTTCTCGAGGAGCGGCAGATCGCGCCTTACAAATTCCCCGACAAGCTGCTCGTGGTGAAACAGATCCCGCGCGACGCCGACGGCCGCCTGCTCCGCGAGCAAATCCTGATGCAGGTATGATCCTCCGCCGACCCACCTGAGTTCGTCATGCCCGGCCTTGTGCCGGGCATCCACGCCTTAGGGCCTAAAATCAAAACGTGGATGGCCGGGACAAGCCCGGCCATGACGGGGTGGTATAGTTGTGAGGTTGAACCATCCTCAGCTAAGCCGCCTGCTTTACGGCTCCGGCGATCTTGACGAGCCGCCGCAGCAAATCGCGAGCGCCAACGAGCCTCTCCTCCGGCGTCTCCCAATTGGCGTAATAGATCAGCCGGTGGTCGGGCTGGAGCTTCACCTTCTTTCCCTCCTTGCGGATGAA
>JALHTP010000477.1 GCA_022865725.1 Methyloceanibacter sp.
CACCACGAGCCCCGGCATCGGGCAGAGCAGGAATTTCGACGTGTCGGGCCGCTCCTTGACCGGCATCAGCGCCGCAAGCTCGGTCTCGCGCGTCGTCAGCACCCGCACCGGGACCTCGACGCCTTGATAGATGAGCATGACGCCGTTCAGGATCGGACGCACCTGGACGGCGGCAGGCGTGCCGTCGACGGTGCCTTCCCAAACGGGAGCGCCGAACCACCAGGACGAGGCGAGCGTGATCGTCTTCGCCTTCGTCTTCGCCTTGCCTTCCCCGCCAAGTGTCACCGTGATTGGCCCGTCAAGACCGCCCGCCACGCTGACCTTCACCCGCTCCTCGCCGAGCTCGACGATGCGCGTCTCGGCAAAGCAGACCGGCTCGCCATGCATCTGCTGAGTGATGAAGCGGCGCCGCGCATTGCTCAAATGATCGATGGCCGCCGCAACCGCGACCAGCGTATCGCGCACCTCGCCTACGGGCGTGGGCGGCTTGAAGCCTTCCGGGAATTCCTCGGCGATGAACTTGGTCGAGAGCCGCCCCTCCTTCCACCGCTCGTTCCGCATCAACACCGCGAGGAATGGGATGTTGTGGCGGAAGCCGTCGATGGCGAAGGCGTCGAGCGCGCTTCCCATATGCTCGATCGCCGTGAGGCGCTTAGGCGCATGGGTGACGAGCTTGGCTATCATCGGGTCGTAATAGACGCTGATCTCACCCCCCTCCTCGACGCCCGAGTCGAGCCGCGTGGTGACGCCGTCCTCGACGCCGAGGCGCGGCGGGCGGTAGCGCACAAGACGTCCGGTCGAGGGCAGGAAGTTCCGCTGCGGGTCCTCGGCATAGATGCGGACCTCGACGGCCGAGCCCTTGAGCTTCACGTCCTTCTGCTTGAGGCCGAGCTTCTCGCCGGCCGCGACCTTCAGCATTTCCTCGACAAGGTCGAGCCCGGTGACAAGCTCGGTCACCGGATGCTCCACTTGGAGCCGCGTGTTCATCTCCAGGAAAAAGAAATTACGCTCCTTGTCGACGATGAACTCGACCGTGCCGGCGGAGTCGTAGCCGACCGCCTTGGAGAGCGCGACGGCCTCCGCCCCCATCGCCTCGCGCGTCTTGGCGTCGAGGAACGGGCTCGGCGCCTCCTCCACGACCTTCTGGTTGCGCCGCTGGATCGAGCATTCGCGCTCGCCGAGATGGATGACGTTGCCGTGCTTGTCGCCGAGCACCTGAATCTCGATATGCCGCGGCTCCTCGATATATTTCTCGATGAACACGCGGTCGTCGCCGAAGCTCGATTTCGCCTCCGACTTGGACGAGACGAAGCCCTCCTCCACCTCTTTCCGGCTATAGGCGATGCGCATACCCTTGCCGCCGCCTCCGGCGCTCGCCTTGATCATCACCGGATAGCCGATCTCCTCGGCGATCTTGATGGCCTCCTTGGCGTCTTTGATCACGCCGAGATGGCCGGGCACCGTCGAGACCTTGGCCTTGGCCGCGAGCTTCTTCGACTCGATCTTGTCGCCCATCGCCTCGATGGCTTTGATATTGGGCCCGACAAAGACGATGCCGGCCGCTTGCAGCGCCCGCGCGAAGGCGGCGTTTTCCGATAGAAAGCCGTAGCCCGGATGGATCGCGTCCGCCCCCGTCGCCTTGGCGGCGGCGACGATCTTCCCGATATCGAGATAGGATTGGGAGGCTTGCGCGGGGCCGATCGGAACCGCCTCGTCAGCCATGTAGACATGCAGCGCGTCGCGGTCCGCCTCGGAATAGACGGCCACGGTCTTTATGCCGAGCCGGCGCGCGGTCCTGATGATGCGGCAGGCGATCTCGCCCCGATTGGCGATGAGAAGCTTGGCAAACATGTGGTCCCCGCCCTTGCTGCTCAGGCTTTCTAGAGGCTCGTGCAAGGCGAGTAAACTAGGTGCGGCGCAATAAGCGGCCCTATTCGGCCGCGGTCGGCAGGCGCCTCCGCCGTCCCTGGCGCCGCGGGGGCCTCCGCCCATGGCCTTGGCTTGAGGCGGCAGAAGCGGCCGAGCCGATGGCGTTCGCCTCCGGCGAGAGTTGGCCTTCCACAGGCGCAGCAACAGGCTCCGGCTCTGGCTCTGCCGGAAACAGCATCCCCGCCTCGGCGGCGGAATCGGCCTCCTCGAGGGTCTCGGCCGGAGCATGGGCGTGACCGGCGGCCTCTTCCCGCGCCTTGGCCCGAGCCTGGGCCTTCTGATGGTCCCTGGCGAGGAAGGTATAGACCGCGGGCGTCACGAACAGGGTGAACAGCGTGCCGATGGTCATGCCCGCCGCGATCACCACGCCGATATCGAAGCGGCTCGCGGCGCCGGCGCCCTTGGCGAAGAGCAGCGGCACCATGGCCACCACCATCGCCGCCGTGGTCATCAGGATCGGGCGAAGCCTGATCGCGGCGGCATGCTCGATCGCCTCGCGCCGCCCATAGCCCTGCTCCTCCTGCAGCTTGTTGGCGAAGTCCACCATCAGGATGCCGTGCTTCGAGATCAGCCCGATCAGCGTGACGAGCCCGATCTGCGTATAGATATTGATGGAGGCGAGCCCGGCATTGAGCGGGATGAGCGCGCCGAACATCGAGGTCGGCAGCGCCACCAGAATGATGAGAGGATCGCGGAAACTCTCATATTGCGCGGAGAGCACCAGGAAGATGATGATCAGCGCGAACACGAAGGTATAAACGAGAGCGCTGCCCTCCTGCACGAATTGCCGGCTCTCGCCCTGGAAATCGTAGGTGAAGCCTTCGGGGAAGCTCTCGGCCTTCTGCTTGAGGAAGTCGATGGCCTCGCC
>JALHTP010000051.1 GCA_022865725.1 Methyloceanibacter sp.
CTCGGCGGTTGCGAGGATTTATCGGACCAGCCTTGGGTCAGGCGCGCGCTGAATTCCGCCGAGACGCTGACCCGCGTCACGCAACAGACGCTGCTCTCGCCGCAGGCGCTGGCGCGCGAATATGCCGAGGCCGATCTCTCCAAGGAGTTCAAAGCCAACGGTTCCACCAATCCCGACGACGCCAGCTACAAGACCCATGCGGCCAACGGTTTCGCCGACTGGAAGCTCACGGTCGAAGGTCTTGTCGAGCAGAAACTAGAGCTATCCCTCGCCGAGCTTCGCGCCATGCCCTCGCGCACGCAGATCACCCGGCACGACTGTGTCGAGGGCTGGAGCTGCATCGGCAAGTGGAAGGGCGTCCCGCTCAGCGCGCTGCTCGAAAAGGCCCGGCTCAAGCCGGACGCTCGCTACATCGTGTTCTATTGCGCCGACGATCTCGGCGAGACCGGAACCGAGGAGGGCAAATATTACGAATCGGTCGGGCTCGCCGACGCCTTCCATGAGCAGACCATCCTCGCCTACGAGATGAACGACCAAACCCTGCCGATCCCCCACGGCGCGCCCTTGCGGCTCCGCGTGGAGCGGCAGCTCGGCTACAAGATGGCGAAATATGTGATGCGGATCGAGGCGGTCGACAGACTCTCAACCATCCGCGGCGGGCGCGGCGGCTTCTGGGAGGATCTGGGCTACGAGTGGTATGCCGGGATTTGAGCCGGCAAGTTGAAGGGACCCGCGAAGCCCGCGGGTCCCTCCAAAATTCGGGCCGAGTTTCGGCCTGGCGGGCTCTACTTGCCGAACAGGTGATGCTTCCTGTGGGCCTTCTTGTAGGCCTTGTGCTTCGCCTTGCAGTCCTTTTCGTAGGCTCTGCGCGCCTTCCGATCGTGGGGATACATCGCCTTCGCGGCCTTGTGGCATCCGCTGAAGGCCTGTGCCGGAGCGGGCGCCGCTGTCATCGTGGCGCCGGCCAGGATGAGGGACGCTGCCGCGGCCAAAAACACTTTCTTAAGCATAAGGTTACTCCCGTGAGTGACTACGCAACGTTATACGGGCGAATAAGGCGCTGGATTGAGCGCTTTCGTCAACATTCTTCTTCCGGAAATTGCCGAATCTGCGAACTGTGTTGCCATTCAGTTGATTAATCAAAGACATGCGCCCCAAAGCGGCGCAGGTTGCAGACGCCAGGGGGTCTTCTCCAATAAAAAAGGGGCCTATTGGGCCCCTTTCTCAATACCAACGGTTCGTCGCCGAACCTACGCTTAGGCCTTTTGGCTGGCCTTCCACGTGGCCTTGCATTCCTTCTTGAAGGTGTGACGGCCCTTCATGTCGCTCGGATATTTCATCTTAGCGGCTTCCTTGCAGGACATCGCGGCGGCGGCGGCCGGAGCGAACTGGACCGGGAGTGCCACGGCAGTCACAAGCGCGGTAGCGAGTGCAGCAAACAGTACTTTCTTGAACATCAATGCCTCCGTTGAGTTTCTGCGATACGCCGAACCGATAATCTAGAACCGGAGGGCTACCACAATAGGGCGCATCGTCCCACCATTCCGCCCCATTTGCTGAACCGGGAGAAAATGGTGCTCATTTGATCATTCGAATCGAAACCGCGAACGCTTGCTTGACCCTTTGGGGCTTGCTCCCGTACCAAGCCGCCCATGAGTCAATTCGAGACGCCGCCACTTTCCTGCATCCGCAACTTCTCCATCATCGCCCATATCGACCACGGCAAGTCGACGCTGGCAGACCGGCTGATCCAGCTCTGCGGCGGGCTGACGGCGCGGGAGATGAAGGAGCAGGTGCTCGATTC
>JALHTP010000478.1 GCA_022865725.1 Methyloceanibacter sp.
CTGTGCTGTGGATGGCCGTCGTTGTCTTTGCGGCCACTTATCTCCTTGCCGCCAGTGTTTATTGGGTCGTGACCAGGCTGGCGGTGAACGAGCGAGCGCGGGCCTTCAAGGCGGTCTCGCCCGGAATGCTGCCGCCATTGGGCATCCTTTTCGCCCTGCTGGTTGGCTTCATCGCCGTCGAGGTCTGGAACAATTACGATAAGGCAAAGGTAGCGGTTGCATCCGAGGTCGGCATGGTTAAATGGGCAGGGATTCTGCTTCAGGGACTTTGCGCGTTAGTCGCTATCGCCATGGTTCACAGCGACAACCGGCTTGCCTGCGCTATAGCAATGACTCTCTTTGCGACAGGCATTGCTCTGTCGCTTTTGTTGATCGCCGCTTACAGTCGGCCATTCATCGGTGAAATTTCCGTCAGACCGGACCTGCTAAAGCAAGTCATCACAAGCGGGACTACAGGCACACAGCCGTAGCCCTTAGCCTAGTTCCCGAACATGCCCGACAGGGAGCCGAAGCTTCCGCCGTTCCACGCGCTTCGCTTCTGCTGTCGCACTCTGGCGTCGGCCGAGAGCGCAACGGACTTGCCGAACAGCGCGGAAGCCATCTTCTTGTCGAGCCCATAGATATCGGTGAAAATCTGCAGCTTGCCCTGAGCGTCGACCACGGCGGTGAAGTAGGTGAGATGCACCGGCACTGGCCGGCTGAGCGAGACCCCGCTGTTCTTGCCTTTGGCGAGGCGGTCCTTCACCTCCTGCGCCGACCAGCCTTTGTCCTCGGCGAGAAGCAGCGCCGCGAGCCGGTCGGGCTGGCGCACCCGAATGCAGCCATGGCTCAGCGTGCGCTCGGCTTCATTGAACAGCTCCGGCTGCAGCGTGTCGTGCATGTAGACGGCGTGCCGGTTGGGAAAATTGAACTTGAGCACACCCAGCACGTTGTCGGGCCCGGGTTCCTGGGTAAACGTATATTGGCGAATATTGGCGCGACTCCAATCCACCGTCTCGGCGTTGACCGGCTTGCCCTGGTAGCTGACCGAGAGCTTGTTGCTGGTCAGGATGGAAATGTCGCGCGTGCCGTCAGCACTGCCCTGCCGCAAGCGGGGACCAAGGTCCTCGAACTTGATGGTGTCGGGCACGGTCCAATCCGGATTGAAGACGATCGAGCGCATGCTCGCCGAGAAGATCGGCGTGGCGTATTTGAGCTGCCCGACGATCACCTTCTCGACATAGATGGATTTGCCGTCCTTGACGACGCGAGTGGTGAAGGCCGGAACATTGTTCCACACATAGTACGAGCCGAGCTCGGCGGGCATCCAGCGCCACCGCTCCATGTTGACGAGGAGCCGCTGAATGGCCGGATCGCTCGCAGGCTTACGCCCGTGCGCCTTGGCGCTGGCCACGGCCTTGATCAGCACCTTCCGCAAGCTCTCGAACTGGCCCTGCTTGGGATGCAGCGCGGTCAGATAGGCCGCCGGCGCCGCCGAGGCGGCGATCTCGGTCAAGACAGTCTTGGGGTCAAGCCGATTAGGCTTCTGGTCAAACAAATCGCTGATGCGCGCGGGCGAAACGCGTCCGCCGCGGGCGAAGCGGGCATATTTCAGCACGGCCAGCGCCAGCTTGACCTCGTCGGTCGCTTGCGCCTCGGTGGTCGCCGGCAGATCGGAAGCTGGCGGAAGGTCGAAGGCTTCGGCGGCGAGGCCCCAATTGCCGGCATTCTGGATCTCGGCGATGAGGGCTTGAGCCCTGGCGGAGAAGCCCATGGCGGTGATCCAGAGCGGCGCGCCGCTCCGCTCGCCATAAAGGGCCTCGAGCGCGGCGAGATCCTCAGAGGCTGCGCCCTTGCGCAAAGCGGGGTCCTGAAGCTTCGCTTTGATTGCTGCCAAGACGGGGGCAGCCCCCGCCGGCTCCTGCGCGACGGACGGGGTGGTCGTGCCGTCCGCTGGCGTCGCGGCGGCATCGGCAGGAAGCTGTTGCTCATTCTCGCCCGGAGCCGGCGCGTTCGTTTCGGCAGGCTTTGCCTCGTCGCCGCTCGGCGCCACGGCCGCGGTATCGGCAGGCTTCTGATCGCCATCGCTCGGCGGCGTCGCAGTGGTGTCGGTGGTATCGGCGGGGTCGTGGCCCCCGTCGCTTGCCGGCGCCGCGGCCGGCCTCGCGGGGGGCTCATCCTCGCCCAGCGATGCGGGCGCAGGATTCGTCGAGAGTGCGTCCTCGCCGGCGGGAGAAGCGGCAGGGTTGGACGGCTCCTGACCGGCTTCGCTTGGCTGGCCAGCGGGCTCAGCCGCACTCGGCGATGTGGCGGCGAGGTCGGCAGGATGAAGCTCCGCCCGCGCCTCTCCAGCCAAGCCAGTGCCTGCGACCAAAGCGGCCAGCAGGATGACCTGGGCCGCAGCGCCAAAGCCCGCGACTAAGGCTCGTCCGCCCATCGAAAATCCCTCGTAGCCCCCTAAAGGTAGTCCGAGAGGGGGTCTCCGACCACCCTCAATTGCGCGCCGGCGCATCATTCTCTGGCAGACCGTTGCCGAGAAGCCTCCCTCTGCACCTTTGCACGGCAGGTGCGCCCGATAGACTTCCCCTTTGGCTTGGCTATGCCTGTTGGGCTTGGCTATGATCGCGCCGCCCTAGAGTGAGATCATTCCGGACTGAATCGCGATCTCACTCTAGGTTCTCTTGTTTGAGCATGATCCTTTCGGAAAACCGGTTCCCACTTTTCCGGATCATGCCCTAAGGTCCAAGGAGAGGCTTCAGCACCGCATGTTTCCTGTCAGCGACGACAACACACAGCGGCGCACCGTCCCGGTCGTCACGTTCGCGCTTATCGGGCTCAATGTGCTGGTCTTCCTCGGCGAGCTTGCCGGCGGAGATCAATTCATCACGGAGTGGGCGTTCATTCCCGCTCGATTTTCCGGCCATCCCGCCGCCAATGTCGCGACCGTCTTCTCCGCGATGTTCATGCATGGCGGCTGGCTGCACCTCCTCGGCAATATGCTGTTTCTGTGGATCTTCGGGGACAATGTCGAAGACCGCTTGGGCCATATCAAGTTTCTCGTCTTCTACTTGCTTGCCGGCGTCGCCGCGACATTCGCCCAATATGCCATCGCTCCGGAATCGGGCGTGCCCAATGTCGGCGCCTCCGGCGCGATCGCCGGCGTGCTCGGCGCCTATATCCTCATGTTTCCGCAAGCGCGGGTGAACGTGCTGCTCGGGCGGCAGATCGTCGCCATGCCGGCCTTCGCCGTGCTCGGCATGTGGATCGTCCTGCAGCTCGTGAGCGGGGCGGGAACCATCGCCGCCACCGACGAAAGCTCGGGCGGCATCGCTTACATGGCCCATATCGGCGGATTCGCCGCCGGCCTGCTGATGGCTTTCCTGCTGCGCGATACCGGCAGCCCCGACAGCACGACCTGACGGCTCAAGCCCTTCGCGAGCCGTCAGACCATGCCGATGAAATCGCGCTTGCCGATCTCGACCCCGCAGCGCCGGAGAATGGCGTAAGCCGTCGTGGCGTGGAAATAGAAATTGGGCAGCGCGAAATGCACGAGATAAGGCTCGCCCTTGAAGTGCATGTCCTGGCCGCCGATGGTCAGCGCGATATCGCGGCCCTCCGAGCCGTCGATGTCCTTGGCCGCGAAGCCCTCGACGAATTTCACCGTCTTGGCGATGCGGGCCTTGATCTCGGCAAAGCTCTTCTCCTCGTCGGCATATTTCGGCACCTCTTTGCCGGCCAGCCGCGCCGTGGTCCCCTTGGCGAAATCGGCCGCGATCTGAATCTGCCGCGTCAACGGAAACATGTCGGCAGCCAGCCGCCAATTGAGCAGGACCTCGGGCTCGATCTTGCGCTCGGCGGCATAGGCTTCCGCCTTGCTCAGAATGGCGGTGAGATTGTTCAGCATCGTGAGAAAGGCCGGCACCGAGGCCTGATACATTCCGAGCGGCATGGCGGGATCACTTTCATTGGACAATAAGGGAAGGGTGGGACTGTAGCAGCGGGCATCGGC
>JALHTP010000479.1 GCA_022865725.1 Methyloceanibacter sp.
CTCGTGCATGAGGGGACGCTGCGCAGCCAGTTCGGCGAGACCTCAGAGGCCATCTTCCTCAATTCGGGCTACATCTATGACAGCGCCGAGCAGGCCGAAGCGCGCTTCAAAGGCGACGCAGAGGGTTATGTCTATAGCCGCTACGCCAATCCCACCGTCGCCATGTTCGAGGCGCGCATGTGCGCGCTGGAAGGCGCGCCCGCCGCGCGCGGCACGGCGAGCGGCATGGCCGCCGTTTCATCATCTCTTCTCTGTCATCTGCAGACCGGCGACCATGTCGTGTCGGCCCGGGCGCTGTTCGGGAGCTGCCGCTATATCGTCGAGGATTTGCTCCCCCACTACGGCATCGAGACGACGCTGGTCGACGGGCGCGATCTTGCGGCCTGGCAGAGGGCGGTGAAGCCCAACACGCGCCTCTTCTTCTTCGAGACGCCGACCAATCCCGTGCTCGAGCTGGTCGACATCGAAGGCGTGTCGAAGATCGCCAAGCAGACCGGCGCGCTCGTCGTGGTGGACAATGTCTTCGCCACGCCGCTGCTCCAGCGGCCGATGCCGCTCGGCGCCGACATCGTGGTCTATTCGGCGACCAAGCATATCGACGGCCAGGGGCGCTGCCTTGGCGGCGTCGTGCTCGGGCCCAAGGAGTTTATCGAGGAGAAGTTGCACAATTTCCTCAAGCATACGGGCCCGTCGCTGAGCCCGTTCAATGCCTGGGTGCTGCTCAAAGGTCTCGAGACGCTGCCCGTGCGGGTCGAGCGCCACTGCGCTTCCGCCGCCACGATCGCCGACTTTCTCGCCGAGCGGCCAGAGGTCACGCGCGTGTTCTATCCCGGCCGCGCCGACCATCCGCAGGCCGCGCTTGCCAAGCGGCAGATGGCGGGAGGCGGGCCGATGGTCGCCTTCGAGGTGAAAGGCGGCAAGGAGGCCGCGTTCGCTTGCATGAATGCGCTCGAGATCTTCAAGATCAGCAACAATCTCGGCGACGCGAAAAGCCTGGTCACCCATCCCGCCACCACGACGCATCAACGGCTGAACGCCGAGGTGCGGGCCGAGCTTGGCATTTTCGACAACAGCGTGCGGCTCTCGATCGGGCTTGAGGATGTGGGCGACCTCATGGCCGATCTCGACCAGGCGCTCGCTGCGTCGCCGTAGGCGCCTTGCTCGCGCTTTGCCTGTGTGTCACTTTTCGCAAAACTCCGGGCGTTGTAGGGAGGACGATCATGTGTCGCAACATCAAGACGCTGCATAATTTCGAGCCCCCCGCCTCGGACGAGGAGGTCTTCCTGTCCTCCCTGCAATTCGTGCGAAAGCTCAGCGGCTTCACCCGGCCGTCCGCGGCCAATCAGGCCGCTTTCGATCGCGCGGTCGGCAAGGTCTCCGCGGCGGCGCGTGAGCTGATCGATTCGCTTGTCACCCATTCCCCACCCCGCGACCGCGAGGTCGAGGCCATGAAGGCCCGCGCCAGGTCGGCGGAGCGTTTCCGCACGCCTCCCCGTCACCCGACCTAGCCGCTAAGCGCACGCACGGCGCACCCTCAGTGAGGCAATCGCCGCGCCGATACGCTTCTCGATCTCGACCACTAAGAAGGTCGCGACGCCGACGCCCACCACCACCAAGCCGTCAAGCAAGGTGATCGGCGCGGTACCGAACACCGTCTGCATGAAGGGCAGATAGGTAAAGCCGAGTTGCAACGCAACGACGATGGCAACGCCGATCAGTACGGCCCGCATGCCCAGCACGGCCTGCCAGGTCAGCGACGGGCCGTGCACATAGCGCACGCTAAATAGGTAGAAGATTTCCATCACCACGATGGTGTTCACCACCATAGTTCTGGCGGTCTCGACTGAGAGGCCGCGCTCCGTGGCGTAGAAGAACACGCCGAAGGCGCCGATCATGAACAACAGTGATACGAAGGCGACCCGCCACAGCAAATGCCCCGACAGCAGCGGCTCGTCAGGCTTGCGCGGTGGTCGCTGCATCGTGCCGGGCTCGGGCGGCTCGAAAGCGAGGGTGATGCCGAGAGCGACGTCAGTGACCATGTTGACCCAGAGGATCTGGA
>JALHTP010000052.1 GCA_022865725.1 Methyloceanibacter sp.
ACAGATAGTGCGTCTCCCCATTGATCCGCACGAACACTTCGTCCAGGTGCCAGCGCCAGTTCGAGTGCGAATGAAGATGAATCCGACGCTTCCGGATCTCCGCTGCAAACAGCGGACCGAACCGGTTCCACCAGAACCGTACCGTCTCGTGGCAGATGTCGATGCCCCGCTCGAACAGAATATCCTCGACCTGTCGCAGCGACAGCGGATAGCGGATATACATCATCACCACGAGGCGGATCACCTCGGGCGAACTGTTGAAATAACGGAAGGGATTGCGCATCGCCGGAGGCTAAGGATCCTCGCCAGGAGGCTCAAGCCAATTTACTCTGACAATGCCCGCGTGACGCTACTCAAGCCTGGCGGAAGGAAGGGCAATGGAAATTCTCTTTGCATTGGTAATGGGCAAACCACTTTGGATGTGGATCTTATTCATCGGCATCGTCCTCCTGCTGCTCGTACTCGACCTCGGGCTTCTGCACCGCAAGGCGCGTGAGATCGGGGTCAAGGAAAGCCTCGCACTCAGTGCGTTCTATATCGCCATCGCCCTCATCTTCGGCGGTTTCGTCTGGCAAACCCTCGGCGCTATGAGCGGGAAGGAATACGTCACCGGCTATCTCGTCGAGAAGACGCTGGCCATGGACAATGTCTTCATCATCTCTCTCGTCTTCACCTATTTCGCGATCCCACCCAAATATCAGCATCGGGTCCTGTTCTGGGGCATTCTCGGCGTAATCGTGTTGCGCGCCATCATGATCGGCGTCGGCGCGGCGCTCGTCGCTCAATTCAGCTGGGTGCTCTACATCTTCGCCCTGTTCCTGATCGCGACCGGCATCAAAATGCTCGTGATTGGCGACAAGCTCCCCGACATCGAGAACAACCCCGTGTTGAAGCTGCTTCGGCGCAATCTGCGCATCACCCCGGAGCTGCACGACCAGCGGTTCTTCGTGAGGCGCGCAGACCCTGTGACGAGCGCACCTGTCACCTGGGTCACGCCGCTTTTCGTCGCCTTGATCCTGGTCGAGATCGTCGACGTCATCTTCGCGGTTGACAGCGTGCCGGCGATCTTCGCCATCACTACCGACCCTTTCATCGTCTACACTTCGAACATCTTCGCCATTCTCGGACTGCGAGCACTCTATTTCGCGCTCGCGGCTGTGATTGACCGCTTCGCCTATTTGAAAACGGCGCTTGCGCTGGTGCTGGTCTTTATTGGCTCGAAGATTTTCATCGCGGACTTCGCTGGCTGGGAGAAGTTTCCGGCGAGCATATCGCTCGGCGTGACCTTGGCTCTCATCGCGGGCGGCGTCGCCTACTCGCTTTGGCGTACGCAACGCCCAGCGGTCGATGGATAGAGCGGCAAAAGCAACTCTTGCAGGCCACGAGGACACCCACGCTTAGAGTTTATTCGGCTGCGACCGCCTGAGCACGCCGCCCGCCCACGGCGCTACGGCGCGCGGCCGCGAGCACCTCGACCCCCGCGCGATTCAATCGCTCGCGCCCGTCTGCCCGCATTGCGACTGCCGCGTCATCGGCCATGGCGTGCAGCACACCGACACCATCTTCTGCTGCGTCCATTGCGCCAAGCATGAGGGCGTCAAAGGCCTCGTCGACCGCGATTGAGCATCTCGCCGGTCCTAACATCCTCGTTATTGCCGGCTTGACCCGGCAATCCAGTAACCCCTGTAGCCGTTTCCGCTCGCCGCCGTGGCTACTGGATTCGCGCTTTCGCGGAAATGACGCTCGGATGGTGGCGCTGATTCGCCGAGACTTACCACTCAGCGCTTCACCGGCGTCACCACAGAGATGATATTAGTCTGCACCACGCCCTCGACGCTTGCGATTTTCTCAAGGATCGCCTTGAGGCCGTCGGCCCCGGTACTGCAATCGAGTTGCGCCACGATCTTCCGGTCTGACAGCACCGCGACACTGGCGAATTTGCAGTTGTCCATCGCCAGCGTCTTGAGGTGGCCTTCCGTGTCGGCGCCACTCGCCGCACGGAGCAGCTCGATGAAGAGAAATATGTTCACCATGGTTGTCCTTTCCGAAAATTCCATCCGGCCTTGGCATTACAGAAAGATGCGCCCTTGCATCGAGCCGTCCAACACTCTGGCGCCATTGTCGCTATTCCGATCCTGGCTGGATTGTACCACCAATACGTCCGGATATGATTTTCGGAAAGGACAGCAGGGAGACCATCAATCCATAGCAGGGAAGGTCGAATTAGAAACACCGCACCGGTGGCATTTACGCAGCTCAGTTCAATGTTCGCTTCCGGGCTCCTTTCGGACATCGACGCATGGCCCGCTGATGTCGCCGACTGACAAAGCGAACATCGGTGCCTGTCAAAACGATCCGAAAGTCGAACCAAGAGTGACAACTGCTGCGAGAGCAATCAAAGCTCCAACGATCGCTACCATAAAGATATCGAGATAACCTTCTCGGTGAGTGACTCCGCAGACTGCAAGCAGCGTCACTACAGCACCGTTATGCGGCAGGCTATCAAGTGTACCGGCACTCATCACGGCGACCCGATGCAGTAAGGCAGGGTCGATGCCGAGTTCACTGGCCACGCTAAGATAGGTTGCGCCCAACGCGTCTAGCGCAATGGTAAGACCGCCCGAAGCGGAGCCGGTAAGCGCGGCTAAAATATTGGTGGCCACAGCCAGAGAAACGAGCGGACCGCCCTCGATTGAAAGCACCCAATCTCGTACGACAGCAAAGGCAGGCAGAGCCGCGACGACGGCCCCGAATCCAACCAAGCTCGTGACACTTAAGGCGGGAAGCACCGAGGCATTGGCGCCGGCATCCATGCTTGCCCGGAGCGAGGGCAGGCGACAGTAGTTGAGTCCCACCAACGTCAAGATTGCCGCGAGCAATGCAACGACGACTGCCCAGACGCCACCCACCGCGGCAAGAGACGTGGCGCCCCATCGCTCATCGGCGAGAAAGCTCGTATCGAGCCATGGTAATACGGCAACGCTCATGGTGAGATTGACCAGGATGACCACGATCAATGGAAGACTCGCGGCAAATACGTTGGGTGACGTCTCGGATTGGCGTCCATGGCGGATTTCAGCGGGATCGAATTCACTGGCAACGGTGGCGTGATCGCGCAGGCGCTGGTCATCAATCGGCGTTCCGGAAGTATCGCGTGCATAGCCGCTACCGTTGGCGCGAGCCGCTCTCTCGGCCTGGCCGAGCCACCACAAGCCGAAGCCGAGCATGATCGCCGCGGCAATGATGCCGAGACCTGGCGCGGCGAAGGGCGTGGTGCCGAAGAAAGGCATCGGAATGGCGTTCTGCAGCGCAGGGGTTCCAGGCAATGCCGACATCGTGAATGTCATGGTGCCAAGAGCGATCGCCGCCGGCATCAGTCTTATGGGTATGTTGGCCGCCCTGAAAAGTCCCTGCGCCATCGGCACGAGGACAAAGATCGCGACGAAGAGGCTGACGCCGCCATATGTGACGATCGCGCCTGCCAGAACGACGGCCAATATTGCGCGGCCTGTGCCAAGCTTCTCGGTCATGAAGCGTGCGATGGCTTCGACCGAACCGCTATCCTCCATGAGTTTGCCGAATAGGGCGCCGAGGAGAAACAGCGGAAAGAACTGCGCCAGAAATTGTGCGGCGCCCCCCATGAAGGTCTGGGTCCAATGCGCAAGAAGCGGTTCACCTGAAGCTGCCGCGGCAACTAGAGCCGCAGCTGGGGCCAACAAAAGTATGCTCCAGCCGCGGTACGACAGCCAGGTGAGCAGGCCGAGTGCGATGAGTATGCCGGCGAGTCCCATCCGGTGTGTCAGACTTGGCCGATCAAGTCGTCGATGTCGAGCGTTGAGCGCACCCCAAGATCCCCCGCGTGCGCTGTCAAGAACTCTTCCGCCGACCTGCGTCCCTCGTCACGCAGCATGGTTAGAAATTCCCACTCGGCGTTGAGCTTCGAGGAAGAGCCTAGGTCCGTCATCATGTCGCTTGCGACGCGGTGGATGCGCATCTCGGCCCATCGCGCGCCCTCGCTATGGCCTGGATCGGACACCTGCCGGAGCACCGCGATCATCCGAAGCTCCTTCAGCAAGGTCGCATTGAAGGTGACCTCATTGACTCGATTGAGAATCTCTTGGGCCGTGCGCGGTGTACCGGGCCGTTCCACGGGATTGACCTGGACCAGGATCGTATCGCTCGACGTGCACTCGCGAATGAGCGGCGTGATCGTGGGGTTACCGGCAAACCCGCCATCCCAATAGTCCTCGCCATCGATCTCAATGGCCTGAAACATCGTCGGCAAGCAAGCCGACGCCAGCAAGACGTCGGGCGTCAGCTCGGCATTGCGGAATACGCGTCCGCGGCCGGTGCGGACGCTTGTCGCGGTCACGAACAGCTTTATGGAAGCTTGTGCTACGCGCTTGAAGTCGATGCAGTCTGCCAAGATCCCGGTCAACGGGTTGACCCCACGCGGATTGAGATCGTAGGGCGAGAAGACGCGTGCCATGAGGTCGAAAGCGAGGAACACAGGTGACGTATCGAGCGTCCAGCGACCCAGGAGAATGTCGAGTGGGCCGCGTCGGAAGGGGCTGAACC
>JALHTP010000480.1 GCA_022865725.1 Methyloceanibacter sp.
CCCGTCATCACCGTGCGCGACATGGTGCGCGCGCAGGCGCGGCTGCTCGACCATCTCGGCATCCCCGACGTGCTCTGCGTGCTGGGCGGCTCGATGGGCGGCATGCAGGTGCTGGAATGGGCCGCGACCTACAAGGACCGCGTGTTCTCCGCCGTGCCGATCGCCTGCGCCGCGCGCCACTCCTCGCAGAACATCGCCTTCCATGAGGTCGGCCGCCAGGCGGTCATGGCCGATCCCGATTGGTGCCAGGGCTGCTATCTCGACGAGGGCAAGAGCCCGCGCAAGGGGCTGGCCGTCGCGCGCATGGCCGCGCATATCACCTATATGTCGGACGAGGCGCTGCACACCAAGTTCGGCCGCAATCTGCAGGACCGGGAGAAGATCACCTTCGGCTTCGATGCCGACTTCCAGGTGGAGAGCTATCTGCGCCATCAGGGCTTTAGCTTCGTCGATCGCTTCGACGCCAATTCCTATCTCTACATCACCCGCGCCATGGATTATTTCGATCTGGCGGCCGACCATGGCGGGGTGATCGCCAATGCGTTTACCGGCACGAAGACGCGTTTCTGCCTCGTCTCCTTCACCAGCGACTGGCTGTTCCCCACCGAGGAAAGCCGGGAGATCGTGCACGCGCTGAATGCTGTCGCCGCCAATGTCAGCTTCGTCGAGCTCAAGACCGACAACGGCCACGACTCGTTTCTCTTGCATGAGCCCGAGCTGTTCGACACGATCCGCGGCTTCCTGAGCGCGGGCGCGCTCAAGCGCGGCATTGTAGGGACGGAAGGATGGCTGCCGTGAACGTCAACCTGCCGCCGCATGCCGTCCGCACCACCGACACGAACCGCGTCGACCTCTTGCTCATCGCCGAGATGGTCACGCCGGGCGCGCGCGTGCTCGATATCGGCTGCGGGGACGGCACGCTGCTCCGGCTGCTGGCCGAGAAACGCGGCGTGGACGGGCGCGGCATCGAGCTCAGCCAAGCCGGCGTGAATTCCTGCGTGGCGCAAGGGCTCTCGGTGATCCAGGGCGACGCCGACACCGACCTCGTCCACTACCCGGACCTTGCCTTCGATTACGCCATCCTCTCCCAGACCATCCAGGCGACGTATAACCCCCGCCTGGTACTCGAGCAGCTCTTGCGCATCGGCCAGCGTGTCGTGGTGTCCTTCCCCAATTTCGGCAATTGGCGGGTGCGCGCCCAGCTGCTGTTCGGCGGCAAGATGCCCAAGACCGACAATCTCCCCGACCGCTGGTACGACACGCCGAACATCCATCTCTGCACCATCAAGGACTTCCTCGATCTGTGCGGCGATGTCGGCGCCAAGGTCGAGCGCGCCGTGGCGCTCAACGCCTCGGGCTCGAAGCTCGGGCTCTCCATGCCGCTGTTCACGCAGAATTTGTTCGGCGAGCAGGCGGTGTTTCTCTTGTCGCGCTGAGTGCCCGCTCCTGACTGCATGCCTCCCCATCAAGGGGAGGGATGCAGAGCCCGCGGTGTAACGCCGGCGGGGACCGGGACGATGCGGCGGCGCACTTTGCGCGTCTCGCGCGCCGGCACGGCGGCATAGACCTGCTTCGTCGCCTCGACCAGGATCACGCCGGAGAAGGTCGGCCATAGCACCAGCCCCAGCCGCTCCCAGAACAGCGGCCATTTCAGCAGGATGCGCCAGTTGAAGGGCGGCATATAGAGGGCGTATTCCCATTCTTCCGGCGAGAACATGGCCTCCTTCAGAAGCAGAGCGAGCTGGCGGCGGCTAAACGGGCTGCCATAGCCGAATGGCGTGGTATCGACCCGCGCCCACAAACCCCGGCGATTGGGGACGACGAGAAGCAGCCGCCCATTCGGCTTCAGCACCCGCCACAGCTCGCGCAGCAGAGCGCGCGATTTCTCCGACCATTCCAGCATATGCACGAGGAGCAGCCGGTCGGCGCTCTCGTCGTCGAGCGGCAGCTCGGTCTCGTCCACGAGCACGCTCAACGAGCGGCCCTGCTCGGGCCAGGCAATGGCGCCGAGTTCGGCCGGCAGCAAAGCGCCCAAGGGGCTCGCCTCGCCCCTCAGGCTCGCGAGATAGGGCGAGGCGAACCCTAGCCCGAACACGCTCGCGCCCTTCACGTCGGCGAAGCGCGCTTTGATGCGGGCGCCAAGCAGCCTGCGCACCACGGCGCCCAAGGGGCAGGCGTAGAAATCCTTGAGATCGATGGCGTCGAGATGCATGGACCGATCCTGACGCGGCTAGCGTTTAGAGTTCGTTCTCAACTTCCCGCGGTCGCATTTCAATCCCCTTTGCGGAGATGCTAGGGTCCGGGCCGACCGAGGGCCAAACACAAGCGTGAGCCATGACGAAACTCGAAGTTCACCAATTCCCGACACGGGGCGACAATTACGGTCTCTTGCTGCACGACCCCAGGACCGAGGCGACCGCCGCGATCGACGCGCCGGACGCCGAGGAGC
The DNA here is from genome assembly GCA_022865725.1 of Methyloceanibacter sp. GTDB lineage: Bacteria > Pseudomonadota > Alphaproteobacteria > Rhizobiales > Methyloligellaceae > Methyloceanibacter. Next base: position 2,450 of record JALHTP010000480.1, read on the forward strand.
TGCTGGCGGCGCTGCACGAGAAAGGCTGGGTGCTGACGCATATCCTCACCACGCATCATCACCACGACCACACCGCCGGCAATACCATCGTCAAGCGCATGACCG